>NZ_CP028924.1:615063-922594 GCF_003061515.1 Colwellia sp. Arc7-D | reverse complement strand
GGCGATCAAAATCGGCTAAAACTCTGAATAACTCGGTAAATTCTTGATCATAATCTTGCAAAGTGTAATAAATTTCAGGATCGCCCAGTAAAATAACTTTGACATTTAATGGGATTTTTTCAGGTTGCAGACTAAATACACCAGGTTGCGCATATTCTAAGTGCGGATTTTCGATAGTTATTTGTTGGGTTTTCAGCGCCAACTTTAAGCGAGCCCATACAAGCGGTTGCGTTAGTAATTTATCTGCTTCAAGTAATATATATCCACCATTAGCTTTATGAAGAGCACCCGGTCTTATGAGGCGATAACTTGTATAACTAGCACCTTGAAAGCTGCCAAAATCCACATGGCCAAACAGGTTTTGGAAGGTAGGGTTTTGCTCATAAACAACTGGTGCACCTTCGTCGGCTTTTCGAGTGACTAATAAATTAGGTAAAAAGCGCTCAACCATTAACTTACGCATATCTTTATCATTAGGCGTGTCGTTACTTTCATCAACCAGCAATTCTAAAACGGCATCAACAACATGTGTTTTCACTTTTGCTAAATACTTTTGTACGCCAATATTACTCACAAACTCAGCTTCTAGCTCTTCTAAAAAAGGTTGAATACTTTGTGCGGCAGTTTCATGCTTTAACTTGCGTAATTTATCAGATGAAATACGTTTCCATTGTGGTAGTTCAATTAACTTTTCGGATAATAAATCTTCTAATTTAGCTAATATGATATAAAAATCGGCACGCTTTGGCTCTTTCAGTTCAGCAAACTCTTTATCATTAAGCGGTTTACCTGCAACCAGAGGTGAAAAACCAATTTCACCATTTTCTTCAAACAACAACACATTACTTTTTAATGCTGTCTCTTCCACTTCAGTAATAGCTTGATCATATTTTTTATTAAAATCACGATCGAGTGCAGCCTTTTGTCTTTGATAGCCAGGGTTATCAAATATTTCTGGAAATAAATCCATTAACTCGTCAATAAATGTATTCATGCGAGTAAGTAACTGCTTACCATCACCAGGACTAACATGGAGGTTATGTGGCGAATTAGGATCATCAAAATTGTTAATGTAACACCATTCATCTGGTGTGGGCTCTTTGCTGGCTGTTGCCGCTAACATTTGTTTGATTAACGTTTGGCGCCCAGTACCATGCTCTCCCATGGCATAAACATTAAAACCGGGCGCATCCATCGACAAGCCAAAAACCAATGCTTCTTTAGCTCTTTCATGACCAATAAATACTTGCTCTATTTCAGCAGTAGGTGTGGCATTGGCAAATTGTTTAACCGTTAAGTCTGCGGTTAATTGGCAAGGTTTAAGGCGTGTGTTGGTTGACACATTTGTCATAGAAAATCTCTTGGGTGCGAGTTTAATAGCGTGTAGGGTAAAATTTAGCGAACTGACTTAATATTCAGATAACTAATTAGCAAATAGCTATAGATACGGTTTCATTAAATACAGTGTACAGCGACAACCCTATTAACAGCAAAACAATATCAACAACTATCTGAAAAATTTGCTTCTAGGGTGTTAAACTAATGCGATTAAAGTCTTTGCCACCACAAGTAATACACTCCGCAACAACATTTGCATGACTATACGTTACACAGTGCTGGCATGCTCGACACTGCAATTGTCCAAAACCTACATGGTCGCCAACATGGTAACCATCATGATGTTGAAAATCATCCATAAGCTCTGACCATTCTACTTGTGATTTGTCGGTAATTTGTGCCAAATTTTCCCAAAGACTCTCATTCAATATATCTAAATAAATGGAATGTTTAATATCGGCTTGGTACTGCTGGTAAAAATCACTTAAATCATATTTCAGGTTAGTGATGAACTGCTTAACTTGCTGTTCTGGAATTTGTTCGGCAGCGATTAAAATCTTTTTGGCTTGTTCAATTAACTCAACAATTGAGCGCACTTCATTATCGCTAGTATCTCCGAGCCATGTTTGTAAGTTTTGATATACCTCTTGCATACGAGGTTGTTCTTGTTTCATAACGCCTCCGTCATTAAATGCTCACTTTTTAGTATAATTATTAAAGTGATAAAAGCCACCATTAACCACCTTAATTAAAGTACAAAGTAATGATAAACGTGGTTTTTCTTGGTTATTCCCCTTTGATTCATTAAGAGTGCTACTTTTTCATGAGTAAAAATGAACAAATGCCAGGTATAAAATCTAATAAGCACTTATGCTACTTATCAATTTTATAACGCTGTAGCTTTTCATTTTAACCATTAAAAATGCACAAATAATTAATCAACTGAGTATTAGACCGAGATAATGTTGAAAAATCTGCAGCATTAACCTGCTTTAACTTGTCGCAATGGCTAGAGATAAGGTATCCTATCGGGATAATTTTTATCGCTAAAACCTAAGCTTAAAATAACAAATTTTATCTTTATAAATTTGCCAACAAAGTCAGGTGAAGCACTTATTTTAAGCGTGTTTGAGAAATATTAATGGAATCCATTTACAATCCCCAATCAATAGAAGCCGATGTTCAGAAATTTTGGACTGATAACAACACCTTCAAAGCTGAAGAGTTACCAGGAAAAGAAAAATTTTATTGCTTGGCAATGTTTCCATATCCTAGTGGTCGACTCCACATGGGCCACGTGCGAAATTACAGTTTAGGTGATGTTATTTCTCGTTACCAACGCATGCAAGGCAAAAACGTGATGCAACCTATGGGTTGGGATGCTTTTGGTTTACCTGCTGAAAACGCTGCAATTAAAAATAATTCTGCACCAGCTAAATGGACTTACGAAAACATTGATTACATGCGTAACCAATTAAAGTCTTTAGGATTTGGTTACGACTGGAGTCGTGAATTAGCCACTTGTAAAAAAGACTACTATCGTTGGGAACAATGGTTTTTCACTCAGCTTTATGAAAAAGGCTTAGTGTATAAGAAAAATGCTACGGTAAATTGGGATCCAGTTGATCAAACAGTACTTGCTAACGAACAAGTTATTGATGGTCGCGGTTGGCGTTCAGGCGCGCTTGTTGAGCGTAAAGAAATTCCACAGTGGTTTATCAAAATTACTGACTATGCAGAAGAATTAATTAACGATTTAGACCAATTAACCGATTGGCCTGAGCAAGTTAAAACCATGCAACGTAACTGGATTGGTCGCTCTGAAGGTGTAGAAATGACCTTCCAAGTTGCTGACTCATCAGAAAGCTTCGATATATACACTACCCGCCCTGATACGTTAATGGGTGTAACTTATGTGGCATTGGCAGCACAACATCCTTTAGCCCTTGCAGCTGCAGAAAATAATACTGAACTTGCTGAGTTTATTCAAAGCTGTAAAACCAATAAATCTACTGAAGCTGATATGGCGACAATGGAGAAAAAAGGTGTTGATACTGGCTTAAAAGCTATTCACCCAATCAGTGGTGAAATAGTACCTGTTTGGGCAGCAAACTTTGTTTTAATGGATTATGGCTCAGGCGCGGTGATGTCTGTACCAGGTCATGACCAACGTGATTGGGAATTTGCGACTAAGTACGGTTTAGAAATCAAACAAGTTATCGCCGGTACTGAAGACGATGACGTAACCAAAGCGGCTATTACTGAAAAAAATGTTTTAGTTAATTCAGGTGAATTTGATGGCTTAAGTTTTGAAGATGGCTTTAAAGCTATTTCTGATAAATTAATCAGTGAAAACAAAGGTAAAGTAACAGTAAATTACCGCTTACGTGACTGGGGTGTTTCTCGTCAACGTTACTGGGGTACACCTATTCCAATGATGCACCTTGCCAATGGTGAATCTGTACCAGTACCTGCTGATCAATTACCGGTTGAACTACCTGAAGATGTCATCATGAATGGCGTAACTTCGCCAATTAAAGATAACCCTGAATGGGCTAAAACCACATACAATGGTGAAGAAGCATTCCGCGAAACAGATACCTTTGATACCTTCATGGAGTCATCATGGTATTACGCACGATACTGTTCACCAAACGACGATACACAAATGTTAGATCCTGCTAAAGCCAATTACTGGTTACCCGTTGATCAATACATCGGTGGCATTGAACACGCGATTTTACATTTACTTTATGCACGCTTTTTCCATAAGTTATTACGTGATGCTGGTTTAGTTACCTCTGATGAACCATTTAAGAAACTACTTTGCCAAGGCATGGTGCTCGCTGACACATATTACCGTGAAGCTGATAATGGTGGACAAGATTGGATTGCACCAACTGATGTTGACGTTGAACGTGACGAAAAAGGTCTAGTTACTTCTGCTATTAGTAAGTTAGATGGTAAACCGGTTATTTCTGCTGGCATGAGCAAAATGTCAAAATCGAAAAACAACGGTATTGACCCTCAAGAAGTGATTAATCTTTATGGTGCTGACACCGTACGATTATTTATTATGTTTACTTCACCGCCAGAGCAAACTTTAGAATGGTCTGACTCAGGTGTTGAAGGCGCTCATCGTTTCTTAAAGCGCGTTTGGAAATTAACTTACGACTTTACACAAGCAGCTGATGTGTCAAATGCCGCCCCAAGTAATGCGGGTTTAACGCTTAATGCAGCACAAAAGTTACTGCGTCGTGAATTACATAAAACCATTGCTAAAGTGAGTGATGATATTGGTCGTCGTAACACTTTCAATACCGCTATTGCTGCGATAATGGAATTAATGAATCACTTAAGTAAAGCGAGCATTGAAAGCAATGAAGACCGCGTAGTTATGCACGAAGCAATTCGCGCTGTGGTATTAATGCTAACGCCTATCGTTCCGCACTTAAGCCACCATTTATGGAATATGGTTGGTGATGGTAATCCAGTTGAAAATACCGCTTGGCCAGTTGTTGACGACAGTGCTTTAATTGAAGATGAAAAGCTTATTATTGTGCAAGTTAACGGTAAGTTACGCGCTAAAATTACTGTTTCAGCTGATGCGACCAAAGAAGCGGTAGAAGAAACCGGTTTTAACGATGAAAACGTTAGCAAATTTATAGATGGTAAAACCGTACGTAAAGTTATTTATGTACCGGGTAAATTATTAAATATTGTAGCTAATTAATTAGTACTTTTTCGCATAGTAAATCATGAGTATTAATAAACTCATGATTTACGTTGTAGCCACTTATCAGTGCATAGCTAATCTTATTTACTCTGCACTGATAAAATTTTCATCCATTAAAAAGTGAACACTTTATGAAGCAATTGATCATAGGTCGAATTAGCAAACTGTTATCATTTTGCCTAGTGTTAATAATGATAACGGGTTGTGGTTTTCAACTACGCGGTAATTACTTATTAGCACCTGAATTACAAACCATTGCTTTTAGCTCGGTAGACCAATATGGCGAACTTACACGCTTGGTTAAGCAGCATTTAAGTATTAATGATGTGAAATTAGTACAAAAAAGTGACGCCGACATCCCGCAAATGCGTATGTTAAAAGACAATTTAGACAGACGAACCTTATCTGTTTTCCCTAATGGGCAAGTTGCTGAATACGAACTAATTTATACAGTTAGGTATCAAATTTTAATTCCAGGGCAAGATATTCAAAACTTCCGTTTTGAGCTTAATCGTGATTATCAAGATGATCCTGACATAGCGCTGGCAAAAAGTAGGGAATTATCGTTAATGTTACGAGAAATGCGCCAAGAAGCTGCCAAGAAAATCTTACGTGATATGGCTAGCATTCAGCTGTAGGTAAACTTCATGCGTATATACCATAGTAACCTCGACAAAACGCTTAACCAAGGCTTTCAGCCAATATGGTTAGTATTTGGTGATGAGCTATGGCAAAAAAATGATGCCTTAGAGAAAATTAAGCTGCATGCCAAAAAACAAGGTTTTGCGGAAATAATTCGCTTTAGTATCGACGATAAATTTGATTGGGACGAACTCTTTCAAGAGTACCTATCGATGAGTTTGTTTTCGCCATTACGTATTATCGAAATAGAATTTACTTCAGGTAAAATTGGCGATAATGGCGCTAAGGGTGTAGCAAAATTACTCACCCTTTTACATCAAGATATTCAACTTATATTCCATGGTCCAAAATTGGATGCGGCAACGCAAAAGCGAAAGTGGTTTAAGTCTTTAGAAGCAGCAGGTTGTTTTGTACCTTTGTATGATGTTGAAGGTAAGCAATTAAAACAATGGTTGAATAATCAAGCAAGGCACTTACAACTTAACTTAGCACCTGATGTCATTGATTTAATGGCAGAGTTATTTGAAGGTAACCTCCCTGCACTTGAGCAAGAGTTGCAAAAGCTTTCAATTTTGTTTTCACAACAAACAGTAACCTTTGAAGAAGCTGAAAACCTTTTTATCAAACAAGCTAAGTTTAGCCCTTTTCAACTTATCGATACGTTATTGATTGGCGACTTAAAGAAATGTTTGAAAATTTTAGACCAAATGCAGCACGACGGTAGTGCTTTTGGTCAATTAATTTGGGTTGTGCATAAGGAAATAAGCCAACTTTATGCCATGTTAGAACAAATGGATCAAGGCAGTGGTATTAACGATATTTTTAAACAATATCGCATATGGGAAAAGAAAAAACCTTTATATCAACATGCGTTAAAGCACATTACCTTAACGCAAGCAGAGCAAGCTTTAGCAAGGTTAGCGCAGGTTGATTTACTCAGTAAAACGAGCAGTGACTTTAACGCGTTTATTTTACTCAGTGATGTTTTCATCAGCTTATTTCATCATGAACTAAGTCAAAACTTTAGTTTAGATTATGAGTATAACTAAGCAAAATCCGCCAAAAATTATTGCTGTGCTTGGCGGTACTTTCGATCCCATTCATTTAGGTCATACTCTGCCTGCCCAAGAAACAGTTAAGTGGATTGGAGCAGAAAAATTATTTTTAATTCCTGCTCATATTCCCCCACATAAACTTGGCACCCATGCCAATGCCAAACAGCGTGCTGAAATGGTGTCATTAGTTTGTGATAACAATGATAATTTCATGCTTGATAGTCGCGAACTTAATCGACATACCCCCTCTTTTACTGTCGATACGTTAAATGAAATTAAAGCTGATCACCCGAATACAAGTTTATATTTTATAATGGGTATGGACTCACTATTAACATTTACCACTTGGCACTGTTGGCAAGAAATTTTAACTTTATGCAACTTAGTCGTTAATATTCGCCCAGGTTATTCACATCTGGAACTGGAAGACACGCTTACGCCAGAGTTAAAGGCTCGTCTGATATTTAATTTAACCGATTTGCAGCCGCAAAAATCTGGTCAAATAGTTATACATGAAAGCAAGCCAGTTAATATTTCATCAACAGAAATTAGAGCGAGAATAAAATCTGGTTTAGATTGTAGCCAGTACCTAGAAAAACCGGTTTTCGACTTTATAAAGCAGCATAAGCTTTATAACTAAGTTCGAACTAATTCTATTTTCTGTCAAAAAAACGCTATTTATAACGACTTTTGTTCCTGACTTAGTGAAATATATCAATTGTTGAGTAAAAAAGAGGCTAACGACAACATTAGATGGTTAACTGACAAACAAAATAATGCTATTATCGCCGATTATTGCTAATTATAGAGATCCCACTTTGCAAAGTTCAGAACTAATTACTTTTGTTACCGAAAAAATAGAAGACATGAAAGGCCGAGATATCGTTACTTTAGAGGTATCTAAAAAATCGGGTTTCACTGACTATATGTTAGTTTGCTCTGGTAACTCAAAACGTCACGTTATTTCAATTGCTCAATCACTTACTATTGAATGCCGCGCAGCTGGTATTGAAGCCTTAGGTGTTGAAGGTAATGATATCGGTGAATGGTCTTTAGTTGATTTAGGTGATGTAGTTGTTCACATAATGACCGATGAGATCCGCGATCGTTATCAACTAGAACAACTATGGGAATAATCTAAACAACAATGCGCATTACCTTATATGCTGTTGGTAATAAAATGCCCGCTTGGGTTAGCCAAGGGTTTAACGAATATTGTCGCAGATTTCCTCGTGATATGAGTTTTCATCTAGTTGAAATTTCACCTGGAAAACGTGGTAAAAATGCCGATATTGCTCGCATTCTCGAAAAAGAAGGTGAGCATACATTAGCGGCTATTCCTAAGGGTAATCGCATTGTGACATTAGAAGTTGAAGGTAAGCCTTGGACTACGCCTCAACTTGCCAAGCAACTTGACCGCTGGCATGTTGATAGCAGAGATGTTGCTCTGCTTGTTGGTGGCCCAGAAGGTTTAGCGCCCGCTTGTATTGAAGCATCAGAGCAAAAATGGTCGTTATCGCCACTGACATTACCACATCCAATGGTTAGAGTAATCGTAGCTGAAAGCCTCTATCGTGCTTGGTCAATCAATAATAATCACCCTTATCACAGAGAATAAGTAATGGCTCGAAAAAAACGCGTTGCCATTAGAAACCATAGCGCTGAAGCCAATTTATTTGCACGCCGTACGTTTATTACTTTCATTGCGGTCATCATAATGTCTTTGCTGTTGTTCAGTAATATTTATGATCTGGGCGTTAACTCTTATCAAAAATATCAAACACGCTCTAACTCTAACCGTATAAAACTTTTACCCGTTGCGCCAAATAGAGGCTTAATCTACGATAGAAATGGTGTTCTACTGGCTGATAATACGCCTGTATACAGTTTAGAAGTTATCCCAGAGCAAGTAACCGACATTAAGCAAAGCCTTGCTGCCGTTAGCCAATTATTAGATATAAGCCAAGAAAAACAAGACGAACTACTTAAAGCCGTAAAAAGCAAACGTCGCTTTAAACCGATCGAGCTATATTCTCGTTTGAGCGAACAGCAGGTTTCTTTGTTTTCGGTAAATCAGCATAAGTTTCCTGGTTTTTTTATTGATGCGCGTTTAAAGCGATATTATCCCTTTGCTGATTTAACAACCCATTCGCTCGGTTATGTCGCGCGTATTAATGGTCGAGATTCTGTTGCCCTTGAAAAGCAAGGTTTAGCTGAAAATTACGCTGCCACTCGTAATATTGGTAAGCTTGGTTTAGAAAAATATTATCAAGATATTTTACACGGAACCATTGGGCATCAAGAAGTTGAAATAAACAACTTAGGTCGTATCATTCGAACGTTAAATTTTACCCCTCCCATTCCAGGAAAAGATCTTACTTTAACTTTAGATATTGAATTACAAATGATCGCAAAACGAGCGCTTTCAGGAAAGCGTGGTGCGATTGTAGCCATTGATCCAAGAGATGGTGGCGTATTGGCCATGTATTCAAACCCTAGTTTTGATGGCAATTTATTTGTCCATGGTATTAGTAGTAAAAAATATAAAAAGCTTTTAGCACCAGAGAGTAACAAACCGCTTTTAAATCGTGCGGTACAAGGTTATCCGCCCGCTTCAACAATTAAGCCACTACTCGCCCTTACGGGTCTAGACGATGGTGTTATTACTCCAGAAACTGAAATTTATGATCCTGGTTTTTATCAACTCCCTGGCATTGAGACTAAACGTCGTGATTGGAAAAAATGGGGTCATGGAAAAGTTAATTTAACTAAATCATTAGAGCAATCTTGTAATATTTATTACTATGATTTGGCCTACAAGCTCGGTATTACCAAAATTAGTCAAATGATGAGAAAATTTGGTTTTGGTGATTACACTGGGATTGATCTTCACGAAGAAAGTCGTGCCATAATGCCTAGCATTGAGTGGAAAAGAGAGCGATACAATAAAGGTTGGTATACCGGAGAAACGCTTTCAGTAGGTATCGGACAAAGCTACTGGTCAGTTACGCCCTTGCAGTTATCCCAAGCGATATCTATCTTGGTTAACAAAGGACAAATTAAAGTACCACACTTGTTAAAGTCTACCAGTGAAGTGCCTGTAGACGAGCAAGGTATAAGCTCACATATACCTGTAATTACCGAGTATGTCGTTGATGAAAAAGCACCCATTGTCTTAAAAGATCAAAAAAGTTGGGATGTGGTTTTAGATGGTTTACATAATACGGTGCAAAAATTCGGCGCTACCGGCTATAGTGCATTTAAAGGCAGTAAATATGATGCCGCCGGAAAAACAGGGTCTGCACAAACCGCAAATATCGCACAAGACGAAGAGTACGACGCCAGTAAAGTTAAAGAAAGCAAACGTGATAATGCCATGTTTATAGCTTTTGCGCCTTACGAAAATCCTGAAATTGTGGTGGCTGTTGCAATAGAAAATGTCGCGAAAGGCGGTGGTGGAACAAATGCCGGTCCTGTAGCTCGACAAATTATGGATCAGTACTTTGGTGATCGAGAAATTGTCAGTAAAGACCAACGAAAGCATCCCCATCATACCAATGTTTATCAACAAAATATCAGTAATACAGCAGGTAATCCCTAGTGCGTAGTACCGGACATGATCAACAACGCCAACGAACCTTTTGGCAACGCTTACACATTGACTTACCTCTACTAAGCGGTATTTTAGTATTAATGACGCTTGGGCTATTTGTTGTTTATAGTGCTGGTGGTCAAGAGACTGCAGTTTTGATCCGACACGCAAAACGTGTAGGTCTAGCACTTTTTGTGATGTTTATTGTCGCGCAAATCCCCCACTGTCTTATCGTAAATGGGCTGTTCCAGTATTTATTATCGGCTTAATGTTATTAACAGCGGTTTTACTTTTTGGTCATGTCGGTAAAGGTGCTCAACGTTGGCTAGACCTTGGTGTAACTAAGTTTCAACCCTCTGAAATCATGAAGCTTGTCGTGCCAATTATGATCGCATGGTATGTCAGTCAACATGATTTACCCATTAAAATGTCGAAGATTATTATTGCTTTTACTTTAGTGCTGTTACCAACATTGCTCATTGCAAGACAGCCTGACTTAGGCACTTCTTTACTGATTGCAAGCTCAGGCGTTTTTGTGATATTTCTTGCTGGGGCAAGTTGGAAACTGATCGGACTTTGTGTTGGCTTAGCTTCAGCGTTCGCGCCTGTTTTATGGATGTTTTTAATGAAACCATACCAAAAACAGCGAGTGTTAACTTTTTTAAATCCTGAGCAAGATCCACTTGGTTCTGGCTATCACATTATTCAATCTAAAATAGCTATTGGCTCAGGAGGCATTCACGGTAAAGGCTGGCTTCAAGGTACGCAATCCCAACTAGAGTTTCTCCCTGAGCGTCATACAGATTTTATTTTCGCGGTATTTAGTGAAGAATTTGGCTTGATTGGTGTTGGCTTATTATTAACGGTATACCTAGCGATTGTTATGCGCGGTTTATGGATTGCGGTCAATGCTCAACATGCGTTTACCAAGCTTTTAGCCGGTAGCCTAACCTTAACATTCTTTGTTTATATTTTTGTAAATATTGGCATGGTCTCTGGATTACTGCCTGTGGTAGGTGTACCTTTACCATTGGTTAGCTATGGCGGTACTTCAATGGTGACATTAATGGCAGGATTTGGCATTCTAATGGCCGTCAGTACGCATAGACGATTTAATATCTAGCAGAAAACACTCATAAACAACGAGCATATTAAAAGAATGATAGATATTTTATGGAAAAATTAAACACAACCCTGCTTATCTGCATAATTTTACTTCTAACAGTAATGTCTGCTTGTAGTACTCAAAATAACAATAGCCGTTACCAACAAAAGCATGATAGTACGCCAACGCGCACGCCTAATGCCAGTGAACTTATTAACGCTACGCCTCGAGCAGAAACACATAGCCGAGGAGGCAACAAACATTACCAAGTATTTGGCAAACATTACCAAGTACTAAAAACGGCAGAAAACTTTAGCCAAACAGGAACAGCCTCGTGGTATGGCAAAAAATTTCATGGTCATTTAACGTCAAACGGTGAAATTTATGACATGTACGCAATGAGTGCGGCACATAAAAACTTACCACTGCCCACCTATTTAAAAGTAACCAACAATAGTAACGCAAAGTCAGTTATTGTGAGAGTGAATGATCGAGGCCCATTTCATCAAAGTCGGATCATAGATTTGTCTTATAGTGCGGCTTATAAACTCGATATGCTAAAAACAGGCACAGCTGATGTCACTATTACAGCAATTAATGATTTTAGCGCTGAAGGTATAGAAAAACTGCAACTTAACACGCCTCACCTAACTGCCGACAATACTGTTATTACGGCATTACCAAAAGAAAAAGTGGTTACTATTCCTCATGCAGGCATAAAGCAGGTTCAGGATAAGACATTATCTTCGCCTGCTTTTAAAAATAAATTTATACAGGTTTTTGCCAGTAAAAGTCAGCTTCAAGCATCTAAAATTGCAAAGGCATTATTACAACAACATAAAAAGAATACACAAATAGAAGAAAAAAATGGAATTTTTCGAGTCCTTGTTGGTCCGATAATAACTAACGATGAATTAACGCGTTTATTATTAGCGATTAAAGACAATGGTCACCCTAAAGCTTTTATTCGAAAATAGCGCTTTTAAACTTTATGGTTTTCACTAAATTTGACCATTAAACTGTATAGATAACAAGCCAAAATCATCAACGGTAACAATTTGATGCTAGAGCTCATTAGAAATCAAAACGAAAAATGTTATACTCCATTAAATATTTATAATTTCCATTAATCGATAGTGCTGTAGGACAATTATGCCCCATATCAAGTTTACTCAAGCGCCTAAAAAACAGATAAAATTATTAACTTTTTTAGGCTCTGTATTATTAAGTGTTTGCTCTCTTTCTCATGCTCAAACTATTATCCCATCAGCTCCAGAGGTCAATGCTAAAGGTCATATTTTAATCGACTACGCTACAGGTAAAGTTATTGCAGAAAGCAATGCTGATATTTTACTAGCGCCGGCCAGCTTAACTAAGATGATGACCAGTTACATTATTGGTAAAGAGTTAGCGAGTGGTAACATTAGCAATGAAGACCCAGTAAGAATTAGCGAAAAAGCTTGGGCAAAAAACTTCCCTGAATCTTCAAAAATGTTTATTGAAGTAGGCACAGAAGTACCGGTTAGCTTATTAAACCAAGGTATTATCGTTGCATCGGGTAATGACGCATGTGTTGCAATGGCTGAACATATTGCCGGTAGCGAAGGCGCATTTGCACAATTAATGAATGCTCATGCAGAACAGTTAGGCATGTATAGTAGCTTCTTTGAAAATAGCCACGGGCTAGATAGCAAAGAGCATAAAACTACCGCACGTGATATGGCAACGTTAGCCATTGCTCTTATTCGTGATGTTCCAGAAGAATATAAACTTTATAGCCAAAAGTCTTTTACCTATAACAACATTAAACAATATAACCGCAACAGCTTATTGTGGGATAAAAGTATGAATGTTGACGGTTTAAAAACCGGCCACACGTCACAAGCAGGTTATAGTTTAGTCACCTCTGCAACTAAAGGTGACATGCGTTTGGTCAGTGTTGTAATGGGTACAGATAGTGAACGTGCTCGTAAAGTAGAAAGTAAAAAATTATTAAACTATGGCTTCCGTTTTTACGAAACTTACACACCTTATAAAGCCGGTGAAAAATTTGTTAGTAATCGTGTTTGGATGGGTGATCTTAAAGAAGTTGATTTAGGCATTATGGTTAACACTCCAATCACAATTCCTCGTGGTCAGCGAAAAAACTTACAAGCTAACTTTGAATTAGACAAGCAATTAACTGCCCCACTGCAAAAAGGTGAAGTAGTAGGAAAATTATTCTTGCAACTTGACGGTGAAGATATTGCTCAATACCCTCTAGTTACGTTACAAGAGGTCAATGAAGGCAGCATGTTTAATAAATTAATGGATTATGTCAAACTTCAGTTTGTCGATTAATTTTATTCAAAAACATCAGTACACGATTATTTTATCAATATAAACTCAGCTTCGGCTGAGTTTTTATCTTTTATTATCTTCATTTTATAAAATATAATCACCACTAAGCATTGATATTAGATAACATCCCCCTCACCTATAGCCTATTAATTAGCGGCAATTGATCACATTCGTAACAAATAGTGTTAAAATATCGCCAATTAAAAAATACAGACCATTTTAATAGCGAATAATAGCTTGGTACAATTAACATTTGTCTAAGTTTTTCGCCATTTTAAAGCACTTAACATAACGTTGTTTTACCGATTTAAGAGAAAAAAAATGAATACTAATTTTGATGAATTATTAGATTTTCCCACTGTATTGAACTTTAAAGTTATGGGTGTCGCATGTGACGAACTCCCAGACCTAGTGATAGGCGAGTTACAAAAACATACGCCGGGCGATTATTCACCAAAAATAAAACCAAGCTCAAAAGGTAATTACCATTCAATTGCGGTAGCCGTTACGGTAACAAGTAAAGAGCATATCGAAAAAATATATAAAACCTTAAACGCGATTGAGCAAGTTCGCTACGTACTTTAATCCCTACTAATTGTCCGGTGTATTCCAATTAGTATTTGGATATAATGCGCGCAATGAAATTGATAGAGATGTATTTTGAAAAACACTTTGATTATTCGGCAACTGAATAACCTCGACTATGTCGATGTTTGGCATGCCATGCAAAACTTCACCGATAATCGAGATGAAAATACCGCCGACGAACTTTGGTTAGTTGAACACCCTCCAGTATTTACCCAAGGGCAAGCAGGAAAAGACGAACACCTGCTCATGCCTGGTGATATTCCAGTGGTGAAAGTGGATCGTGGTGGACAAGTTACTTACCATGGCCCTGGTCAACAAGTTATATACTTTATGATAAACTTGCGCCGCAGAAAAATGGGCGTTAGGCAATTAGTCACTCTCATTGAAAATGGAATTGTCGCTTCAATGGCTGACTTTGGCATTAATGCTAATGCAAAGCCAGATGCACCAGGAGTTTATGTTAACGACAAAAAAATTGCTTCCTTAGGTCTTAGAGTTCGAAAAGGCTGCTCTTTTCATGGTTTAGCAATCAACGTCAATATGGACTTATCACCATTTCTACGTATTAACCCTTGTGGATATCAAGGCTTAGAAATGATACAAACAATCGATTTACAGGGCCCTGCCACTGTAGAGCAAGCGGGTGAATCACTGGTTAAACACCTTAGTGAACTATTAGACACTCAGCATTTATCTTATCAAACGGGATTGGAAACAATACATGACCACTAAATCATCACGCATTACCCCAGGCACTAAATTACGCGATGCCGAGAAAATGGCCCATATACCAATTAAAGTGGTGACTTCTGAGCGTGAAACTATGCTAAGAAAGCCAAATTGGTTACGTATTAAACTGCCAAAAAGTACAGAACGTATTGATAGTATAAAAGCAGCATTGCGTAAACATGATTTGCATTCTGTCTGTGAAGAAGCTTCATGCCCAAATTTATCAGAATGTTTTAACCACGGCACAGCAACCTTTATGATCTTAGGTGACATATGTACTCGTCGCTGTCCATTTTGTGATGTTGGTCATGGTCGTCCTCTTGCTGCAGACAAAGCAGAGCCACGTAAATTAGCCTTAACGCTAAAAGATATGAAATTGAAATACGTGGTTATTACTTCAGTTGATCGCGATGACTTACGTGATGGTGGTGCACAACAATTTGTTGATTGTATAACAGAAATAGCCGAGCATTCTCCACATACTAAAGTAGAAATATTAGTGCCAGATTTCCGCGGCCGTATGGATCGCGCTTTAGAAATTTTAAATACGCATCCCCCTGGCGTATTCAATCACAACTTAGAAACAGCTCCACGTTTATACACCAAAGCTCGCCCAGGTGCTAACTACCAATGGTCTTTAGACTTGTTGAAAAAATTTGGGGAAGCAAACCCTACTGTTCCAACTAAGTCTGGCTTAATGGTTGGTTTAGGTGAAACTAACGAAGAGATTTTGCAAGTAATGCGAGATTTACGTGCGCATGGCGTAACTATGTTAACCATCGGCCAATACTTACAGCCGAGTAAACATCATTTACCGGTAGAGCGTTATGTTCACCCTGATGACTTTGACATGTTTAAACGTGAAGCAGATAAAATGGGCTTTGATCACGCAGCTTGTGGTCCATTGGTACGTTCAAGTTATCATGCTGATAAACAAGCCGCTGGTGAAGAAGTAAAATAATCGTATAGCGATTAACTCAGTTAAACGGTTTGAAATAAAAAAAGCTAGAAGTATTAACTTCTAGCTTTTTTGTTTCTGCTATATTTTCACAGTAAAGTTAGTACTTATATTTCAGTCCAACAATGCTAAGTAAAAAATATCCGTAAACTGCGACTATTTAAAGTGCTACTTAAAGTGTTATTTAAAGTTGTTTTACACAAAAAACTTTATTTTATTAACTTTCAATATCTGGCGTTTGACAAACTACATCCATATTTTGTGCACGATGTCTTAAATAATGATCCATCAACGTTAACGCGAGCATTGCTTCAGCAATAGGGACCGCTCTAATGCCTACACAAGGATCATGACGACCTTTAGTCACGATATCAGCAGGCTGACCTTCAAGATCAACGGTTTTTCCGCTAACACCAATACTAGAGGTAGGCTTTAAAGCAATTGATGCCACAATAGGTTGACCTGAAGATATCCCTCCTAAAACGCCCCCGCGTGATTAGAGGCAAAGCCATCAGGTGTTAACTCATCTCGGTGTTGTGAACCTTTTTGATTAACAACACCAAATCCATCACCAACCTCTACCGCTTTAACTGCATTTATACCCATTAGAGCATGCGCAATATCAGCGTCTAAACGGTCAAAAATAGGCTCGCCTAAACCAACAGGTACATTGTTCGCAACAACCATCAATTTTGCACCAATAGAGTCTTTTTGGCGCATAATGCCACGCAATAACTCGTCTAGTTGCTCAAGCTTGTTGGCATCAGGGAAGAAAAAAGGATTCTCTTCAACAATATTCCAATCAAAATTCTCTGCACATACTTCACCAATTTGAGTAACACAGGCTTGAATAGTGATACCAAATTTTTGTTTTAAATATTTTTTTGCCACAGCGCCCGCAGCAACACGCATTGCGGTTTCACGTGCTGATGAGCGACCACCACCACGATAATCACGAATGCCATATTTTTGCCAATAAGTATAATCCGCATGACCTGGGCGAAATGTTTTCGCTATATCGCCATAGTCTTGCGAGCGTTGGTCGGTGTTTTCAATTAATAAACCTATGGGTGTTCCCGTAGTTTTACCTTCAAAAACCCCTGACATTATTTTGACTTCGTCAGCTTCGCGACGTGCGGTGGTAAAGCGAGAAGTGCCAGGTCGGCGTCGGTCAAGATCGAGTTGTAAATCTGCCTCACAAAGCTCTAAACCTGGTGGACAACCATCTATAATCGCTCCTAAGCCTAAACCATGGCTTTCACCGAATGAAGTAACCGTAAATAACTTACCGAAAGTATTACCTGACATAATAAATATTACCTGTTAAATATGATGAGATACCAGTGTTCCAATGAATATTAGTATCAAAGTACCCACCAGAAATGTACCAATCTGGCTAGTTTAATTAATTATTGCTCAAAATCTTGCTGATGACTTTCTAATTGTGCTTTCGTTAATCTAAACACACCATGACCGCCTCGCTCGAACTCCAACCATTGAAATGGTACGGTTGGAAAAGCTGCCGTTAAATGAATTTGTGAATTACCCACTTCGCAAATTAATACACCGTTTTCATTAAGGTGACTTGCCGCTTGCGCTAAAATTTGTCTTACGATATCTAAACCGTCAAAACCGCTACCTAACCCCATTACAGGCTCATGCAAATACTCTTGCGGTAATGAGTCAACATCTTCTTGATCTACATACGGCGGATTTGTCACTATTAAATCATAGCTTTGCCCTTTAACCCCAGAAAAAACATCAGATTGAATTGGAATAACTTGTGCTGATAATCCATGGCCATCAATGTTGATTTGTGCCACATTCAGTGCATCAATAGAAAGATCAACTGCATCAACTTCAGCTTCTGGAAAAGCGACAGCGCAGGCAATAGCAATACAACCACTGCCTGTACATAAATCTAAAATTCGGTTTGGCGATTGTTCAATTAAGCCGGTAAAACTCTGCTCAATTAATTCACCTATGGGTGAACGTGGCACAAGTACCCGTTCATCAACATAAAAAGGTAAGCCACAAAACATTGCTTGATTAGTTAAATACGCTGCCGGTAACCCTTCTACAATTCTGCGTTCAAATAACTGTAAAATAGCCACTCGCTCTGATGAGACTAAACGACACTGCATTAATTCGTTAGCTAACTCTTGAGGCAAAGCCAGTTCATGCATAACTAACGTAAGTGCTTCATGCCACGCGTTGTTTGTACCGTGGCCAAAATATAAATCAGCCTGATTAAACCGACTAGCACCAAAACGCACATAGTCATTAACGGTATGCAATTGTTCACTTACCTCTGTAAAGTTTATTATTTCCACGCTTTCCTCGGGATGATCATCGTAATGCATATATTTATTATACTTTCACTTGTTATTGTTCGTCGATGTTTTTAGACTTCGCACATGAAATTTAAAGACGCGCTAAATGCGGATGAAAAAAAGTTATTTAAAGATGCTATAGGCAAGGTAAAGCCTATGGTACAAGATAGGGTACACCCGGTAAAAAGAACCATCAAGCAGAAAACCACTTTAACAAAACAAAAACACAACAAAGCCCTTGCAGAATTTCACTTTTCAGATGAATTTGAACCTAATTTAAATACTAATGGGCCTGTTAAATACGTGCGTGAAGGTGTAGACAGTTTTGAAGCTAAAAATTTACGACGCGGCCAATATAGTCCTGATTTGATTTTAGATTTACATGGCCTTGACCAACACCAGTCAAAGCGTGAAATAGCGGCATTACTTGCCGCTTGCGATAAAGAACATGCACAGTGTGTTTGTATCGTTCATGGCTTAGGGGGGCGCGTATTAAAAAATAAAGTACCGCATTGGTTAGTGCAACACCCCGATGTAATGGCCTTCCATCAAGCGCCACTCGAATGGGGCGGCAATGGCGCAATACTGGTTTTAGTCGAACTAAAAGATAAATTTATTAGAGATTAAACTGGCCAATAAATAAAAAACAATTAAAGCGCTCGTTTAAAATCATTTGGTGAAACGATATTAACCAACTCACCAGACATTTTATCTACACTATATTCAATTTGCGCTACTGAGGCGGTTTGAAACATAGGCATGGCGTGATCGGTTGTCAGTTCAGCAACCAAATAGCTTACTAACGGCATATGCGACACAAGTAATATATTTTGGTATTGCTCTTCTACACAAACAGCATCTAAATAATCATGCACGTCTTTCGCACTATCTTCTGGGGTAATAATGCCTAAAGTTTTTCTTTTAACCACATCATTAAATTCACCTATCAATGCATCAGCTGTTTGTTGTGCTCTTACATAGGGGCTAACAAATACACAATCAAATATTGTGTTGTTTTTTAATAACCATTGGCCAATAAATTTAGCTTCTTTAATGCCGGTTTCAGTCAGCGGTCGTTGTTCATCGCTAGGAGCAACCATTTCAGCTTGACCATGACGCATAACAAAAATTTGCATAAACACCTTATTAACACAATGTATAGTTCACATAAGCAATGTGAACACTTTTCAGTTAGTGAGACTAAAATACCCTCTGTATTTTAACACTAACTATATAGCGTTAAAGACTCATTAGGTATATATCTTAAGAATTGGCGCTATAGTAAAGTAATTGTTTATATTTTTATAACATCTGTTAAGAATAAAATGGACTCACCTTATTCCTTAATGTAATTTAGAACGATAAAAAAATAGTATACATAAACTATAGCAAAGCCCTGCTGTAGTTAAACTGTGCGGGAGCGAAAGTGAAAATAAGCCCGAATGACACTAAACAATATAAATCAATTACGTTAAGCAATGGCTTAAGAGCTTTATTGGTTCATAATTTAGCTTCAAATAAGTCTGCTGCTGCCTTAGCCGTTAATGTTGGGCATTTCGATGATCCTAACCATAGGCAAGGACTAGCTCACTTTCTTGAACACATGTTATTTCTGGGTACAGAAAACTTTCCAGATGGCAGCGAATATCAAAAATTTATCAATGAACATGGTGGCAGTAATAATGCTTGGACAGCCACAGAGCACACTTGTTTTTTCTTCGACATTGGCCATCAGCACTTTGGCTCTGCAATAGAACGATTTGGTGAGTTTTTTACAGCCCCCCTACTGTCTGAAGAATTTGTAAATAAAGAACGAAAAAATATTGATGCAGAGTTTAAACTCAAACTTAAAGATGACATCCGCCGCCTTTACGATGTTCATAAAGAAACAATCAACCAAGCTCATCCTTTTGCTAAGTTTTCAGTAGGCAGTAGTGAAACTTTAGCTGATAAAGCAGGATATAATTTACGCGAAGAGTTATGCAATTTTTTTGAAAAAAATTACCAAGCGCATTTCATGACTTTAGTATTGGAAGGTCCGCAAACCATTAATGAACTAGAACATTTAGCGAATAACCATTTCTCTAAAATTCAATCAAATGGACTTGAAAAAATTCAAATTAGCCAACCTCTTTATTATCCGCAGCATCAACAAAAATGGATATCAGTACAGCCGGTTAGGAACGATCAACAACTCATTATTAGTTTTGCTATGCCGAGCATAGATAAATATTATCGCCAAAAACCTGAATCGATATTAGCTTACTTAATTGGGCATGAAGGCCCAGGTAGCATATTGTCATTATTAAAAAGTAAGCAATGGGCTCTGGGCTTAACGGCCGGCTCTGGTATAAATGGCTCTAACTTTAAAGATTTTAATATTAGTATCTCACTTTCAGGACTAGGTGCGAAAAATACCAATGAGATTATAAGTACTGTATTTTCATATCTAAATTTACTAAAAAATGCACCACTTAATGAACAATATTACCAAGAGAAGAAAGCATTAGCAGTATTATCATTTTGTTATCAAGAAAAGCTATCGCCGCTTGACTCTGTTAGCCAACTCGTCATTAACATGCAGCACTACCCAGAGCACGATTATATTTTTGGCGACTATGTTATGGAAGGCCAAAAACAAGAAACGCTAACTAACCTACTCGGGTATTTAGTTGCTAGTAATATGCGTATTATTTCTATCGATAAGAATAACGCCGGCCAACCCCACAATAATATGAGTAAATGGTATCAAGTACCTTATTCTATTCAAGATATTGATCAGCATACCATCGAAAATTGGCAACAAGCAGCGACTTTAAACACACTAGCTTTACCTAAAAAAAATCCATACATAGTCGCACAACCAAAGCTGATTAAAGATGATGATGAAGACAATACTCCACAAAAACCACCAGAAAATATTTATCAGCAAAATGGATTAAATGCTTGGTTTAAACATGATACCAGCTTCAACACGCCAAAAGGCTATATATACCTATCTGTAGACTCACCTGCAGTTATAGAAAATGCTAGCACTATTGCAATGACAAGGCTTTTTATTGATTTATATAGTGACGCTGTCATTGAAGAACATTACGATGCAGAGTTAGCGGGTATTCACTATCATTTATATTCTCACCAAAGTGGGCTAACACTGCAATTATCAGGTATTAGCACTAAACAAGAACAATTATTGCCGCGCTTATTAGCCAGCTTAATGCAAGGTAAGTTTTGTGCTAATAAATTCGAATTATTTAAACAACAACTTCTCAGTCATTGGCAAAATGCAGAAAGTAGTAAGTCTATATCACAGCTGTTTGCTAAACTTAGCGCTTCAATGCAACCGACTAGCCCAAGTAGCAAAACGTTAATTAGTGCCCTTGAAAAAATAGAATTTAAACAGTTTAAAAGTTTTCTCCCTAAGATTTTTGAAAATACCGCGGTAGACGTTCTAATACACGGAAATTGGTCTAAACAGTCGGCAAATAAAATTATCTCAGATATTAAAAAAGTATTCGTTAATAAATTGTCGGATAGTAATCAAGTTAAAATCCCCTGTAATGATATTCAAGGAAAAGGTACTTTAACGCTGCCAATGGCATTACCCGCTCATGATCATGCTGCTGTTCTGTATTATCCCATGCCAAATAAAGATCTACGCACAGTCGCATTGACCATGTTAACCAACCAGTTATTGTCTCCTATTTTTTTCCAAGAAATGCGAACAGAAAAGCAATATGGTTATTTAGTCGGTGTTGGCTTTATTCCAATTAATCGCTACCCTGGTATAGCATTTTATATACAGTCACCTCATACAGACTCTGTCACATTAACAGCGGCAATGAACGATTTTATAGCGCGTTCTGGTGATTTTATTAATCAATTACCTGCTGAACATTGGCAACATTTACAATTTGGTCTCGCTAGTCAGTTACAAGAAAAAGACTCAAATTTAAGAATTAAGAGTCAACGATACTGGGCTGCTATCTGTAATAAAGAAGCGTCATTCGACCAAAAGCAAAAGCTCATTTCAATTATTGAAAAACTATCCATAAAAGATGTAGCAGAATTTATCAAAGCTTACTTTCAACACACCGATAATACAGATTGCTTGTCATTACTGAGTTACGAAAACAACGAACAATTTGCATTAATGACGAAAGGTTTAACCATTAAGGACGATGAAGAAACTTTATTGAAAAAATGTCAAAGAAAATATTAATCTAGCCGATACATAACTATATTGCTTTTATGACGATTAAATTACTTCAAAACCCGTCATAAAGTGCCAAAGATTGACTTACCCCTCGACATCATTTTAAATGGGGTGTGACATCCAAAAATAATAAAAATATATGGCATATCTAAGTAAGTTAAATTAATTAGATATGGGTTTCACTACCAAAAGGTTGTATTTGTGCTTTTGCTTCTTTTAAGAAATAAATTAATTCCCCAATGCTATTCGATGGTCGCTCTGTTGACTTTGATCGTTTTACTATTCCCTCATACCAAGGCCCTAGCTTCAGATCACAACATTAACCAAAATCCCTTAAAATTTGAACGAATCTCGATAGCTGAAGGTTTATCTCAGAGTCATGTCTACGATATTATACAAGACAAAAATGGCTTTATTTGGATTGCCACTCAAGACGGACTAAATCGTTACGATGGCAAAAATTTTGTTGCTTATCGTCACGACAGTAACAAACAAAACTCTATTGCTGATAACTTTATTCGTAAGCTTTTTATAGATAATCAAAATACTCTATGGATTGGAACAAATAATGGTTTGAGTAGATATAACGAAGTTTTTGATAACTTCGATAACTTTTTGTATAACAAAAACGACAGTAATTCACTCAAAGACAATGAAATTTGGGATATTTATCAAGATAAACAAGATACTTTATTTATCTCAACTAAAGAAGGCTTACAAAAGTTTGATGTCGAAAATAGAAATTTTTTCCGTATTCGTTTTCGAGGTTTTGAAAATGAATTAAAAGAAATTAAAACCATCTTTCAAGACGAAAAAGGTAACTACTGGTTAGGTACCTATGATAAAGGCATATTTTTAACCAATAGTACTATGTCCTTTGTGGTTTCATTAAGTGACCAGAATAAATGGAGCTTAAAATTAACTGCTAACGCGCTTTATGATTTGCAATTTATTGATAATCAATATTGGCTAGGAACCGACAACGGACTGTTTATCATTTCAAAAGATTATCAAATTGTTAAACACTACACAGAAAACAGCACAGATAAAAATCTAGATATATTATCTAAAACAGTCCGCTCAATTGAGAAAATTAATGATTCAGCTATTTGGCTAGGTACAGAAAACGGCTTAAATAGCATTAACATTTTAACTGGCGGAGTCGCTGCATTTCAAAGTGCTCAACATAAAAATGCACTATCTAGCAACGTCATTTACAAGGTTTATAAAAGTAATGATGGGAATATATGGTTAGGTACTAACGCTGGTGGAGTCAACACTTTTAGTCCAATTCAATTAAATATTAACCACGGTTTATTTAGTTATACAAACTCTGAACAAGCTGTTTATGCATTTGCCGAATCAACTGATGGCACAATTTGGTTTACTACCGATAATGGCAACTTAAGTAAAATTGAAAAAACTGGTGTTATTAACACTATGTCTTTCCATAACAAAAAGCCTTTTAGTCATCTTATTGCAGATAATCAAAATAACCTTTGGTTAAAGGCAGAACCAGAAAGCCCTTCAGAACCTGGGACTCTATATTACTATCAAACTGATCTAAATAAATTAACAGAACACAAGGAATGGGCTAACAAATCAACTCAACAAGACAATAGTAAAATACTATATTCAAATGAAAAAATATGGTTTATAAACAAAAAAGGTCAATTATCGAGTTATAATACAGAGGTTAGCGAATTTTATACTTACAAAAATGAATTGTTCTCTCGATTTACTGCTTTTACTAGTGATTATGAAGGTAACCTTTGGCTATCAAGTGATAGTAATCAAATTATTAAATTTGATTTCATTAAGAAAACATTCACAAAAATAGCGACTTTAAAATCAAAAATTAATAACTTTAAAGATATTACCACTATTGCAACATCAAAAAATTGGATTTGGCTAGGCTCTAGAGACCAAGGCATAACGTTACTTAATAAAATGGATTTAAAAGAGGTTAATTTCAATGAGGCTACAGGTTTATCAAATAATTTTATTGCTGGAATCAAAACAGATAACTCAGAAAACGCTTGGGTATCAACAAACAAAGGCATTAATGCAATTGATCCTAATTCAAAGATTATACAATCTTTTAACCAAGCCCTAAAGTTATATGATAATGAATTTATTAGTGATAGTTCATTAATATCTAAAGAGCAGGTGATATATTTTGGTAGCTTTAATGGCTACCATGCTTTTACGCCACATGATATTTTAAGAATTACTCAAAATTTGCCTACACCATACATTTCTAACTTTTTAGTGGCAAACAAGGAAGTCCCAGTTTCAAAAGATGCAATTAGCAATTTTCATCTAAAGGGCAACCCTAATTCTTTAGATAAACTTACTTTAGCTCACGAGCAATCTCAATTTAGTATAGAATTTATATCACCGAATGCTAAGTTTCCGAGTCACGTAAAATACCGTTACCGTCTTATTGGCTTAGACGAAGATTGGATAGATGCAGGTAAAAACAACCTGCGTGCTACATACACTAATCTAAGTTCAGGAGACTATGTTTTTGAAGTTCAATCTTATGACCTGCAAAATGGTCAAGAGAGCGAGATCAAACACCTTAACCTTACAATTATGCCACCTTGGTGGTTATCTCATAGTGCCCTGTTGATCTATAGCCTTTTCACACTTCTAATCATCGCTTATATACTGCAACAAGTCCGTCATAAGCGTTTGTATCATCTACAGATAAAGCTAAGTGAAGAACGTCTTAAATTATCACTTTGGGGGAGCGGTGATGAAATGTGGGATTGGAATATTAAAAGCGGTAAAATATTTCGTTCAAACATCTGGGGGATATTAGAGTTTCCACAAGATGGTAAACGTAATGTAGGCGCTGATCAAACTAATATCCATCAACATGATATCCCTCGTGTTAGAGAAGCATTAAACCAGCACTTTGAAGACAGCAGTAAACATTTTGAAGCGACATATCGTGTAAAAGATAAAGATGAAAAATGGATTTGGGTACTCGATCGCGGAAAAATTGTTGAACGTGACGAAAAAAACAAACCTAGCAGGATGACTGGCACGCTAAAAGATATTAGTCAAATAAAACGCGCTGATGAACGCTTAAAGCTCTTTGCTAAATGTATAGAAAACATCTCTGATGCTATTGTTATTTACGATCGTCAATTTACTGTCGTCGATGTTAACAAAGCCTTTCAAAGAATTACCGGTAGAAGTAAGTTACAAATGCGTGGCACCTTACTCAAATTTGAACGCTATCCGGACAGCTTTAACCAAAATGTAAAAAAACACTTAATTACCAAAGGCAGTTGGCACGGTGAAATCGAAAACACCCGCGATAACGGTGACCTTTACTTAACCGATTTAAATATTGATATTATTCGTGATGAAAGTGGTAATGTTTCACACTTTGTTGGTGTTTTCTCTGATATAACCAAGCGCAAACAAACAGAAGCAGAGTTAAGAAAACTTGCAAATACCGACACTCTAACAGGCCTGCCTAATCGCGCTTATTTCCAAGCAAACCAGCAGAAGTTGGTTAAGAGTAAAGTCCCACACGCGCTGCTAGTATTCGATTTAGACAACTTTAAAAAAGTAAATGACTCATTAGGTCATGAAGTTGGCGATGTATTGTTGTGTAAAGTTGCTGAGCGTATAAAAAGCCTAGGAAGAAACCTTGATACTGTTTATCGTTTAGGTGGTGATGAGTTTAGTTTAATTATTGAAAACACGAATGATATTCACACGATCACAACTATTGGGAAAGAGATTTTAAAATCTATTGCTTTGCCACTTAGACTCAAAAGCCAAGAAATTGTACTTTATAGTAGTATTGGTATTGTGCTTTACCCTGAGGATGGAAAAACCCCACAAGAATTGCTTAAAAATGCAGATACCGCTATGTACCATGCTAAAAATATCGGTGGTAATAAGTACCAATTTTTCAGTGACTCGATGAATAAAACCGCCGTTAAACGCCTGCAAATAGAGAGTTTAATTCGACACGGTTTAAAAGAGGATTTGTTTTCGGTTTTTTATCAGCCAAAAATCGAGATCACTACCGGGAAAATAGCCGGTATGGAAGCGTTAGTGCGTTTTGAGACTCCTAAAAAAGGCATCATAAGTCCTGTGGTATTTATACCGGTTTCTGAAGAGACAGGACAAATAATCGATATTGGTGAAGTCGTACTACGAAAGGCCTGTATTGCTACCAAAAAATGGGTAGATTCTGGTCTTTTTGATGGTCGTGTTGCAGTTAACCTCTCAGCTGTGCAGTTTACTCAGCCAAATTTAGTCGCAATGATTGCTGATGCGTTAAAAGAAAGTCGCTTGCCTGCAAAGTATTTAGAGTTAGAGATAACTGAGGGTACCGTGATGGACTCACCTCAAAAAGCGATTGATACTATGCTTCAAATTCGCGCGATGGGGATTCACTTATCATTAGATGATTTTGGCACGGGTTACTCTTCGTTGGCATACTTGAAAAAATTCCCATTAAATACGCTAAAAATAGACAAAGCCTTTGTTGATGATATTGAAACCTCTGAGCAAGGTAGAAATATGGTTGCTACGATAGTCACTATAGCTCACAACCTAGGGATGCAAGTTGTGGCAGAGGGCGTTGAAACAAACCAACAGCTGAGTTTTTTATCAGGTTTACGTTGTGAGCAATTACAAGGTTACTTATACAGTAAACCGCTCCCTGAAAATGATTTTCAAAAATATTTACTTTCCTTTCAAATTACAAATAAATCCACATCCTTTGGTTCAAATAAACTTTAACTCTTTAGCGTCGACTTTCTGACACTTAAGTTTACTTTGCTCTACATTAAGTTCAAAGCCTTACAGATAAAGGCTTTGAACTTTTGGCACGTTTCTAGCTTGTATACTATTGAATATAATAATAACTTAAATAGGAAGTAGTATGATTAGTTCATTAATTTTATCTTTGGTAATGTCAGGTACACCAAATGCTGTAACAGTAAATGATTTCAACTCAAATATTGTAGAAGCTGGTACTCGTAAAGACCAAGTACGCATTGGTACTCGTAAAGACCAAGTACGCATTGGTACTCGTAAAGACCAAGTACGCATCGGTACTCGTAAAGACCAAGTACGCATCGGTACTCGTAAAGACCAAGTACGCATTGGTACTCGTAAAGACCAAGTACGCATTGGCACTCGTAAAGACCAAGTACGCATTTAGGAGGCTTTATGATTAATTTAATTAAATCATTATTTGTTACTGAAAAGACTGGAAATACTATTGCTGCAGGTATCGAAATTAAAGAGATGCCAGCTAGTACATGGTGGAATTAAGCACTTTTAGTCTAACATTAGGCTATAAAAGTGTATTAGACATTAGCTACAAGGAAGGTAGCGTGTTTACAATAAGCTCAAGCTATTTATAAACACCAAATAGTTAACGGATTATGCTGAAAACAATAAACAATCAAAACCAAAACGCTGATAAGTCTTTAAACGTTTTTTCATACAGAACATTGGCCAAACAAAGGGCCCAAACATCAAACCCGCCGTTGCCCATCGCTTTACACCCAAACCACTACTTATTGCCTGACAATAAAAAAATACAGAAAAAACAACGCTCAATATCACACTTAATAATATAATCATGCTCTACTCACTTCGAAAAAATATCTACTTACAAAAGAGAAGTCCAATAAAAGCGCAAATTTTAGCAAGTTTAGAGTAAATATTCAAAAACTATTTCCTCTTGATTAGTGATTAATTTATTGAACCAGCCATATATGATTTTTAAAAAGCATAAAAAAAAGAGGCAGTTTACTGCCTCTTTTTTAGTCAATTATTGCCGCTGTTTCGGCAACTATGTGCCGTTAGCACAATATGATGTTTGGTATGCTAGTTATAATAGCTCTCGCCTTGCTCAGCCATTTTTATTAATGCATCACAAGGTGTAAATCGTTCACCGAATTCAGCTTGCCATTGGCTGAGTTTACTTACTAGCGTTGTAGCACCTATTTTATCCATATATTGGAATGGTCCACCAAGGAATGGAGGGAAGCCAATCCCAAATATAGCGCCAATATCTCCGTCTCGCGCATTTCGAACTATTCCTTCATCAAGGCAACGAGCCGCTTCATTAAGCATCATATAAACACAACGCTCAGCTTGCGCATCTGTCACGGTTGTATTACTAACTTGCAGACCTAATAGGGTATATACACTATCATCAACTAATTTCTTCTTACTCTTGGTATTGTATTGATAAAAGCCTTTTTTAACTTTTTTACCTAAACGGCCGTCATCAATTAATTTAGAAAATGCGGCAGGTGGTGCAAATCGCTCACCTAGCTCTGCTTGTAAAATAGGACCAATTTTAGCACCTACATCAATACCCACTTCATCTAATAACTGCATAGGTCCAACAGGAAAACCAAATTTAACCATGGCTTTATCAAGTGCTTCAATTGAGCAACCTTCCAATAATAAAATAGCCGCCTCATTCATGTAAGGCGCTAAAATTCTATTGACATAAAATCCTGCTTTGTCTTTAACAACAATCGGTGTTTTACCTTGTTGTTTAGCAAACGCAACGGTTGTAGAAATGGTTTGATCTGAGGTCTTCTCATGAGCAATGATCTCAGCTAACGGCATTTTATCAACAGGCGAAAAATAATGTAGTCCAATAACATTTTCAGGACGTAAAGCTTTCTCTGCTATTTGGCCAATAGGCAAACTTGAAGTATTACTGGCAAAAATAGTTTCTTCTTTACAATGGCTTTCAATGTCTGCAACCATCTTTTGTTTTAATGTTAGATCTTCAAATACCGCTTCAACAACAATATCTACGTCATTAAAGCCCGTATAATCAGTAGTGCCTGTAATTAACGCTAGCTGACTTTGCATTTCGCTATGGCGCATAAAACGGCGTTTAACTTTTTTATTTAACAAGTCATAACCATACTTCAAGGCATAACTAATACCTTGATGTGAAATATCTTTAATACGCACGGGTAATTTAGCTTTTGTTGCCGTAACAAAAGCAATACCACCGCCCATTAACCCACCACCAAGTACCGCGGCTTTTGTAATTTTTTCTGGAGCAACACCTGCTACTCCTTGCTCTTTCTTCATATCAGTTGTTGCAAAAAATAGTTGTCTAAGCTGCGCTGAAACATCTGACATTACTAATTGACCAAAATGGTCGGCTTCCACTTGATAACCTTTTGAAGGCGCTTGCTCTACACTTGCTCTAATGCATTCAATTATTTTTAAAGGTGCAGGGTAATTTCCTTTAGTTTGGCTTAACACCATTTTGGTTGCTTTACTAAATAAAACGCTTCGACCTAAACCGTTGCCTTCAAGCAACTTATCCATCATTGATAATTTACGAGCTTTAGGTTTTACCTTACCAGACAACGCTAATTTTTCTGCTGTTTGAAGCAAAACACTATTCGGCACTACATCACTAACTAAGCCAGCCTTTAATGCTTGCTTAGCACGAAGCTGTTTACCGGTTAGCATCATATCTAATGCTTTTTGAATACCAACTCGCTTGGGTAGTCTTTGTGTTCCGCCGCCGCCAGGCAGCAAACCTAATTGTACTTCCGGCAAGCCTAACGCTGTTTTAGGACTATCACTACACACTATGGCATGACACGCCATAGCAAGTTCTAATCCACCGCCTAAACAAGCACCATGAACGGCTGCTACAACCGGAATAGATAAGTTCTCTAGTTGATCAAAAATCATTTGACCTTGGCGAGATAAAGCCGTGGCTTCCGAAGCAGAAGTACAGTTCGCTAACATGTGTACGTCAGCACCTGCGACAAAAGAATCGGTTTTACCACTGACTAAAACAATGCCTGCAATTGTTTGATCTTGACGTATCTCTTTTAATATTTCTGAAATTTCATCGCCAAACTCAGCTTTTAGCGTATTCATGGAGTCGCCTTTAACATCCATAATTAAATGTGCAATGCCATTTTCTTGGCGCGCCAAGCTAAAGGTCTTGTTATTTTCTTGTTCTGTAATTTTTACATCAGTCATTAGTCTGTCTCCACGATCATAGCCGCACCTAATCCACCCGCTGCACAAGCGGTGGTTAAGCCTACACCGCCGCCACGACGGTTAAGTTCATTCAATGTTTGTACAATCAAGCGTGTACCTGTTGCAGCAAATGGATGTCCATAAGCTAAAGAGCCACCCATAACATTAAACTTGTCCATATCAATTTCGCCTATGGCCTTATCGCGACCTAAGTGTGTTTGCGCAAACTTATTGCTGGCAAACATTTTCACATTAGCCAGTGCTTGAGCTGCAAATGCTTCGTGCATCTCAATAAGATCTAAGTCGGCTAAATTCATCCCTGCACGCTGTAAAGCTATTGGTGAAGCATAGCTTGGGCCCATCAACATGTCTTCCCAAACATCTATGGCAGCAAAACCATAACTGCGAATATAACCTAGTGGTTTATAGCCTAGCTCTTTCGCTCGACCTTCACGCATCATTAAAATTGCTGAAGCACCATCGGTTAGCGGTGTACTTGTTGCAGCGGTAACTGTACCGTGTTTTCGATCAAAAACAGGACGTAATTTCGCATAACTGGCTAATTCAGAGTTTTCACGAATACAATTATCTTTTTCAATAAATGATTTGTAAGGTTCGCTGTGTGCGGTCATTACTTCGCCAGCTAACTTACCTTCTTGCCAGCTTTTTGTTGCTAAAGTATGAGAACGATGAGCTAACGCGTCTTGCGCCTCACGAGTAATACCGTGAGTTTTTGCCATTTGCTCAGCAGTATGCCCCATTGACAAACCAGTAGAGTATTCAGCAACCGCAGGCGGAACCGGTAATATATCTTTAAAATTAAGTTTACGAATAAGTGCCATTTTCGCACCAAATGAACGAGCTTTACTTAAATCAAGTAAAGTACGTGCGAACTTTTTCGATACTCCAATGGGTGCAACAGAAGATGAGTCAGCACCACCAGCAACACCAACATCAACAAAACCGGCCATAATTGACTCAGCTACATTAACCGTTGATTGAAAGCTAGTCGCACAAGCGCGTGATACACTGTAGGCATCAGTATGAACATTCATTCCTGTGCCTAAAACAATTTCACGTGCAATATTTGGTGCTTCTGGCATTTGCACAACTTGACCAAAAACTAACTGATCAATAATTTTAGGATCAACGTCATGCTTTTGCAGTAACTCATTAACAACAATTTTGCCTAAGTCGACCGCAGGAATACCATGAAACGCAGTCGCCTGTTTTGCGAAAGGTGTACGCAAACCAGCAACTATTGCTATGCGCTCTCCACTACCGGTTACTAATTTTGATTTTGTCATTTTTAATTCCATCTTATTGCAACACTTAAGAGGTCAGACCTCTTTGGATTTATTATAATTCTAAACATATATAGAAATAATTCAATGATTAGCTCACAAAACTTAGTAAAATTAATACCAAGGCATTAAAAAAGCTAATAAAAAATCTTAAAATTTTTATCATTATGCTTGTTTTTTTTAAACCTGAACCTTATATCTATCTGTGGGTCAGAAGTGCTGACGTAAACTTTTTTAATCAATAAGAACGATAAACTATGGCTATTGAACATTTTTCCTCATTAAAAGAACATTTATCTTCACAAATTATCGGACAGCACGCGCTGGTTGAAAACTTACTCATTGCACTTTTAGCTAATGGTCACCTTATTGTAGAAGGTCCTCCGGGTTTAGCAAAAACTCGAGCTGTTAATGCGTTAGCTCAAGGGTTAGAGGCAGACTTTCATCGAGTTCAATTTACCCCTGATTTATTACCAGCAGATTTAACGGGCACCGATATCTATCGCCCAGAAGATGGCACCTTTGTTTTTCAACCAGGACCACTGTTTCGTAATTTAGTCTTGGCTGATGAAATAAACCGTGCGCCAGCAAAAGTACAATCGGCTTTATTAGAAGCGATGGCTGAGGGCCAGATTACTGTTGGTCGCAATACTTACCCACTACCCGAATTATTTTTAGTGATGGCAACACAAAACCCGATAGAGCAAGAAGGTACTTACCCTTTACCTGAAGCACAGCTCGATCGCTTTTTAATGCATGTTGAAATTGGCTACCCAGATGCAGCGAGCGAGTTAGAAATTTTAAAACTTAATCGTGGTGAAGCATTAAAAACAAAACAAAAAGCCGTTAAAGAAATCACTCAAGCCGATATTTTTGCAGCACGTGAACAAGTGATGAAAATTCACATGGCACCTGCGGTAGAAACTTATATCGTCGATTTAATTATGGCGACTCGTCAGCCAGAAAAATATGATGACAAATTAAAACAGTGGCTTGCTTATGGTGCTAGTCCTCGTGCCACTATCGCATTAGATCGTTGTGCACGAGCAAGAGCTTGGCTAAATAACCGAGACTTTGTTAGCCCTGAAGACGTACAGGCGGTTTTTCATAATGTATTGCGTCATCGCATAATCATGACTTATCAAGCTGAGGCCGAAGGTATCAGTAGTAATCAACTACTTGATCACTTGCTCAGTTTAGTGGCAGTTGCCTAGGCGCAAGTTACCCTTATGTGGTTTAATCAAAAAAAATTAACTGAGCAAAACAATCCGCAAACTTTGCTTGATGAACTTGTCAGTAACGGTATTGAATTAAACATAGATGAACTTATTCGTTATCAAACGAAAAGTTCACTAATTAATTTAGCCGCGGCTAAAAGCTCACACGGAAAAATGTCAGGAAACTATCTCGCTCGCAGTAAAGGCAGAGGGATGGAATTCGACGAAGTACGTCATTATCAAAACGGTGACGATATTCGTGCTATTGACTGGCGAGTCACGGCGCGTACAGGTAAAACACACACAAAATTATTTCGTGAAGAAGTTGAACGCCCGGTACTTATCGCCACTGACTTAAGTACCAGTATGCTATTTGGCAGCCGTTTACTTTTTAAATCGGTACAAGCAGCACATGTAGCATCTTTAGTCGCTTGGCATGCTAAGTCGCGTGGTGATCGCGTTGGTGGTGTCGTGTTTAATCAACATAGTCACACTGAATTAAAACCGCGCAGCCGACAACAAGGCGTGCTGCATTACTTGCATGCTTTAGTCAAATGCCATGCTGACTCTTTACAGGCTAGCGAAACCTTAGATCGAGAACAAGCACGGTTAGCCTTTGAGCAAAATTGCGCGCGTTTACGCCAACTTTCAAAACCAGGCAGTTTAGTTTATTTAATTACTGATGCATTTAACCTTTCAGATGAAGCGGTGCGTCATTTGGCTAATATTAGTCGACACTGTGAATTAGTCGTTTGCTTGATTAGCGATCCACTCGAGCAACAACTCCCTGACAGTGTTAATAAAATTAGCGTTGCCATTACTAACGGTGATAACAACGAGCGACAACAATTTATTCTGGGTGATAAAGGTTTTGCTGAAAAGTATCATCAACAAGCAATGAGCTTAAACGAAACCCTAGAGCAGCAATTAACTAAAGCTGGCGCACGTTTACTGCACTTTTGTGCCAGCGAAGCGCTCGAAACCCAATTACATCGCGGAGTAGCATCATGGATCCGTTAGCACAACTTAGCGATATTCACTTACCTAATAATGTACATAACTACCCTATTGCGCCAGGTTGGTGGTTAATCGCCGTTATTGTTCTGGCGTTTATGATTTACGGTGTAATAAAAATTCGTCAATATTATAGTAAACGTAAAGTACAAAAATTAGCATTAAAGCAATTAGCGGCAACAACTGAAATAAGTACTATGGTTACCATACTAAAATGGGCAGCTTTACAATATTTTCCACGAGAACAAGTAGCTCACTTAACGGGTGAAGCATTTAAAGTGTTCTTAAAAAGCACCTTACCCGTTAAACACCAAAGCAATTTTTTTGAGTTGAGTGGCGAGCATTTTACTTCTGTCTACCAAAATGATTCCGCTAGCCAAATATCTAGCGATTTTTCTTCTGCGGCAAAATTGTGGCTTAAATATGCTCTACCGCCGAAACAAGACCTATCGAAGTTAAGTCATTCTAAAATTAAAGATGAATACGTTTCAGTGCAGAGTGTTAGCAGTACAGAAGTTGAAAATGAATCAGTCGACATTACTACAGACAAAAGTGGAGTCAAAGCATGATCCATTTTGACTTCCTTTGGGCATTAATCGCCCTGCCGTTACCATTACTCATTTATTGGCTACCGGCAAAAAAACAAGTTCAAGCTGCACCACTGAGAATGCCAACCATCATTAAAGGTATGCATACCCAAGAGTTTGCGCCAGAAAAGAAAAAAGGCTCACTGTTAATACTCAGTCTTATTTGGTTGTTAATTGTATTAGCTAGCACTCAACCTCAATGGCTTGGCGAAGCCGTTAATGTGCCGACTGAAGGCCGTGAAATGATGATCGCTGTCGATCTATCTGGCAGTATGCAAGTTGAAGATATGAGTTTGAATGGTCGCAGTGTCAATCGCCTAGATATGTTAAAAGTTTTACTCGGTGAGTTTATAGAACGCCGCAGTGGCGATAGACTAGGTCTGATTTTATTTGGTGACGATGCCTATATGCAAACACCTATGACCTTTGATCGTAAAACTGTGCAACAAATGCTCGATGAAACAGTATTAGGTCTTGTGGGTAAACAAACTGCTATTGGTGATGCTATTGCACTAGCCGTTAAACGTTTTGACGAAAAGAAAGATTCTAACCGCGTATTATTGTTATTAACTGACGGTCAAAATACCGCAGGTAAGATCACACCCGAACAAGCACTTGAGCTAGCGGTTGCCAAAGACATTACCATATACTCTATCGGTATTGGCGCTGATGTCATGATCCAAAATTCATTATTTGGCTCTCGTCGTGTTAACCCCTCTAGTGAACTTGATGAAGAATCTTTACAACGCCTTGCTGACGAAACCGGCGGTTATTATTTCAGAGCTAGGGCTAGCGAAGACATGAGTAAAATTTATAAGTTATTAGATGACTTAGAGCCTGTAGAACAAGAACAACAACAAATGCGCCCACTCAGCGCATTGTTTTACTGGCCTTTAGGTTTAGCATTATTGATAAGTTTATTAACTTTGTTAGTTAAAAGTTTATCTAATACCCAATTATTTGTTCGAAAAAAAGAACTTTCAGGAGGTAAGCATTAATATGGCTGACTTTCATTTTATTCGCCCGTTCTGGCTACTCGCCATTATTGTCTTATTTTTCATGTTGTACTTGCTCAAAAAACTACGTGTTAAACAATCGGGTTGGCAACAACTTTTACCCGCACATCTATCGAAAGTACTTGTGCAAGGTAACAGTAAAGCAAAATCGAGCTCATTAGCACTCCCTTTTATTATTGGTTTACTCTCAATATTAGCCATGGCGGGGCCGAGTTGGCAAAAATTACCTCAACCAGTTTATCAAGTAGCACAAGGCTCAGTGCTAATCATGGACATGTCATATTCTATGTATTCAACCGACGTTGTGCCCAACCGATTAACACGTGCGCGCTACAAAGCTATCGATTTACTCGATAATATTAAAGAAGGTGAAATCGGACTTATCGCTTATGCTGGCGATGCTTTTAGCATTAGTCCATTAACTGACGATAGCAATAATATAAAATTACTTTTACCGTCTTTAAGCCCAGAGTTAATGCCGGTGCTTGGTAGCAACCCATTTGCAGCACTATCGTTGGCTAATGAAATGCTAATTAATGCAGGCCATAACGATGGAGATATATATTGGTTTACCGATGGTATCGATAATATAGATATTCAAGATATAACCCAATGGTCGCGTGAACACCCTTACCGCCTCAATATTCTTGGCGTGGGTACAAAAACCGGTGCGCCAATAAAACTCAGTAATGGCGAGTTAATGAAAGACGACAATGGCGCGATTATTGTGCCTAAATTAACGGTACAAGCATTACGAGGTTTGGCAAAGCGAGGCAGAGGAAACTACACCACCCTTACCCATGACAACAAAGATATTGAGCGACTTACCTACAAGCCTCTCGTTAATGATACTGACAACACTAAAGAAAGTGAAAATACTGGCGATCAATGGCAAGAGTTCGGGCCCTATTTACTCTTGTTAATTCTGCCACTGCTATTAGGCTACTTTCGACGTGGTGCCTTAATGGTTACATTGCCGTTTGCCCTAATGTTAATACCTAATAACAATGCGTATGCCGATATTTGGCAAGATCTATTCAAAACTAAAGACCAGCAAGGTCAAACGCATTTTAATAACGAGCAATATCAGCAAGCAGCAGAAGAATTTAAAAACCCTTTGTGGCAAGGCAGCGCACATTACAAAGCGGGTAATTACGAAAAAGCCTTATCGGCATTTCAACAAGAAAGCACCGCAGATGCGCTATACAACCAAGGTAATACACTAGCAAAATTACAAAAAATTGACGAAGCAATAGCGGCTTATGATAAAGCATTACAGCAGGATCCAAATTTAGAAGATGCAAAAAGTAATAAAGCTATTCTTGAGCAATTAAAAAAACAGCAAGAGAATCAAGAACAACAATCAGGTGACGATCAACAACAAGACAAAGATCAAGAGCAACAAGATCAAGATGGTGATAGTCAAGAAAGTGACAATCAAGAAAACCAAAGTCAAAGCGATGAAAGTAAAGAAGGCGAACAGCAACAAGGTGATCAACAAGGTCAGCAAAACTCAGAGCCCAAAGATCAATCGAAGCAAGATGAGTCTGCTGAGCAAGAAAATTCTGAAGAGCAAAAACAACAAGAACAAAATAACAGCGAGCAGCAAGAACAGTCAGATGAACAACAAGCTAACAAGGCGCAACAAGCCGAAGAAGCCGAATTATCTAACGAAGAACAAAGCGCTGAAGCGCAACAACTGGCTGAGCAATTAGCCAAAGAAACCGAACAAAAGCATCAGCAATTGTTGAACAAAGTAACAGACGACCCATACATGTTGCTGAGAAACAAAATGCAATTAGAGTATCAAAAACGAAATCAAGATCGCCGAAATGTAGGAGTTAAGAAAAAGTGGTAAGAATAATAATTTCTTTGTTGGCTATTTCATTATCGTTTCATAGCTACGCGTTAACATCAGTCAGTGCATCGGTAGACAAAAATCCGGTCATGATTAATGAGTCGTTAATACTTACCGTTACTGCCGACGACGATATTGACAGAAACGCATTAGATACTTCCGCGTTGTTAACTGACTTTATAGTTGGCCGAACTTCGGTGAATTCTCAAACAAGTATGGTTAACTTTAATACCACACGTACCACTACATGGAATACGGTATTAATACCTCGTCAATCTGGTGAAATTGTTATTCCTAGGTTCGAGATAGACGGCGTTAAAACCCAAGCGATCAAGCTAAACGTATTAGCGGCTGACAAATCTGTCACTTCAACTCAGCAAGATTTATTTATTACGACGCAAGTATCGGCTACTGAGTTATACGTTCAACAACAAATTACCTTAACAGTAAAGTTGCATTTCGCAGCAGAACTTAAACGCGGTAGTTTAACTGAGCCAACATTAACTGGCGCTAATATTTTACAAATTGGCAAAGATAAAGAATCAGAAAACATTATTAACGGTAAACGTTACCGTATTATTGAACGTATATATGCTATTAGCCCACAAAAAAGTGGTGACGTGATATTAAAGTCGCCCATTTTTTCAGGCGAAATTATGATGCCATCAACTCGACGCTCAAACTTTCTCAGCTTTGCAGATACTAAGCCAGTAAGTGTTATTGGTGATGATATTGCATTAACGATCAAAGCTATTCCAGCTGAAATAACCGGCGCATGGTTACCTAGCGAGTTATTAGCGCTACACCAAGAATGGCAACCAGAGCCAAGTAAATTTAAAGTGGGTGAGCCGATTACACGCACCATTACATTAACAGCAGCTGGACTTTCAGAAGAGCAGTTGCCTGAAATTACTATGGAAGTGCCGCAAGGATTAAAAGTTTATCCTGATCAGCCAGAACTTCACACCGGCCTAAACAATGAGCGACTTGTCAGCCAGAAGGTGATTAATTTTGCTATTGTTGCCAGTCAAGCAGGTGAATACCAGTTACCCGAAATTACCATCCCTTGGTGGAATACAGTCACAAATAAAGCCGAACTCGCAAAAATACCAGGGCAAAAAATCAGCGTATTACCTAATACAGATATAATTCCCGTGACGACACAACAACCACCAAGCGTTAACCTTGAAAACCCAACAGCACCCAAAGTAATAGAAAAGATAGTTATTCAATCTGATAACTTTTTGCAATGGCTATTTCTTGGTCTTTGGCTTTTAACCTTATTGGCTTGGTTTATATCAGCTAAACGAGCTACAAGATCAGTAAAAACAACAAAAGTGTCTGACCCAAAAGTAAATAACGCATATCTTGCCCTATTAGCAGCATGTAAAAAAAATAACGGCGAATTAGCCTTAGCTAACTTACTACCTTGGGCACAATCACAAAGTTCAAACAACGAGTTATTAACCACACTAGATTCAATACATAGCCACTATAAAGATACAGCGCTTTCTAACGCTATTATTGAGTTGCAAAAAAGTTATTATGGGAAAAACCCTAGCCAGTGGTCTGGTAATAACCTAATCGATGCGATACAAAACTTAAATAAGCAAAATAATGTAAAGTTAGTTAACACTGAACTCAGCCTTAATCCATAGGCTAGCGTGTAAATTTACTACAGCAAAAGGAGCTATAGAAAATAGCTCCTTTTAACATTGCTATTTCCACTCAATAATTACCAAAACCTCCCCACTAACTTTCTTCTACATTTCAAGATATAATATATTTATCTAAAAAATATGTATTCGTGTGAAATAAAATGACAAAGCCTCAGGTCTCTTACAACATGGCGACTAAACAAGTTAGATACGAAGCACTCGTTAAAGCATTACATGCAGATTTATATCGGTATGCCTATTGGCTATGCCACGATAAACACATTGCTGAAGACCTAGTGCAAGAAACATTTTTACGTGCATGGCGTGCGCTTGACTCGTTGAAAGACGAAAAAGCGGCAAAGTCATGGTTAATTACTATTCTGCGTAGAGAAAATGCCCGTCGATTTGAGCGAAAGCGATTTGAGATGAGCGAATACGAAGAAGCGACCATCACTGATGTGAAAGCAACCAGCAGTGAACAAGAAATTGAAAACCATTGGTTACGTGAAAAAATAGCTCAAATGCCTGAAGAATACCGTGAACCATTAGTTTTACAGGTAATTGGTGGCTTTAGTGGTGAAGAAATTGCCACCATGTTGTCATTAAACAAAAATACTGTGATGACACGATTATTTCGTGCTCGCAATCAATTGAAAGAGGCCGTAGACGACGAGCCAAAATTGAGAGGTCTACACAATGGATGATTTGCAATTTAGACGTAGCATCTTAGCCGATCCCAAAAGTCGTGACGATGCAATATATGCCGCCATAAAAAATGATCCGGCAAAGCAAAAGTTTGTTCAAGAAACTGAGCACTTAGATAATAAAATTGCACAGGCAATGAATATACCTGTGCCTGACGATTTAGTTAACAAGTTAATTTTACGTCAAACGTTAGCTAGCCATCAGCAACAAAAAAGTAAAACCCGTGTGCGTTTAGCCATGGCTGCTTCTGTAGCACTAGTAATGGGGTTAACAGCTAACTTTATGATGTTCTCTAGCACTTATAAAAATTTAGCTGATTATGCTATTGCCCATGTTAATTATGAAGCAAAGCATTTTTCTAACACTGCAGAGCCAACAGTTACCTTAGCATCATTGAATGAAAAAATGGCCGTATTTAAAGGCAGTTTTGATAGTACCTTTGGTACACTCATTTTTGCTGACTATTGTCGTTTTGACGGTAATAAAAGTCTGCACTTAGTTTTTCAAGGTCAATCAAGCCCGGTTAATGTTTTCATTTTACCCGATGATAAAGATCTTGAGTTTGTCGCTAATTTTGAAGATGCCAAATTACGCGGTAAGTCTTTACACTTTAATCACTCGAATATTGTTGTGGTTGGAGATAAAAACGAACCTATAAAACAATGGCAAGAACGAGTTAATAAAAATATTACTTGGTCAATTTAGTGATTAACTACTTGATATCATAAAGCTGTATTTACTATAAAACTTGCGTTTAGCACAATCAAAAAAGCCATGACAATGTCATGGCTTTTTTATGGATAGTCAAAGCTTCATTTATTATTGATTTAGTGCTTGGCAGCAACTTGATCAAATAATGCTTCTATCTCTGGTTGCTCTTTTGTCGTCATTTTACTCACCGTTACAATTGCAATACTTGCCACAATAAAGCCAGGTACAATTTCATACATAACCGAACTGAGAGACTGGCCATTAATGGTAATCGGCGCATAAATCCATATTAATACAGTAATAGCGCCTGTTAACATACCGGCTAACGCGCCATGACGATTCATTTTCTTCCAATATAGACTCATAATAACTAAAGGTCCAAATGCTGCACCGAATCCGGCCCAAGCATTACTTACCAAAGTTAATATTGAACTATCTCGATCATAAGCAAGAAAAATAGCCACAAGTGCTACCGCTGCTACCGATACACGCCCGACTAAAACAAGTTGCTTTTCACTAGCATCTTTATTTAAAAACGCTTGGTAGAAGTCACCTGTTAACGAACTAGACGTCACTAACAACTGTGAAGAAATGGTACTCATAATTGCCGCTAATATCGCAGCAAGTAAGAAACCAGCAATAAGTGGATGAAAAAGTACTTGTCCCAATAAAATAAATATTGTTTCAGCATCGTTTACGGCTAAACCTGTTTTAGCAACATAAGCTACGCCAGCAAAACCTGTTGCCATAGCGCCAAATAACGCAACTATCATCCAACTCATGCCTATTCTTCTTGCCGTTGGTAAATCATCTACCGAGCGAATAGCCATAAAACGCACAATAATATGCGGTTGACCAAAATAGCCAAGTCCCCAAGCCATAGCAGATATAATAGCAATAAGACTGACGCCACTAAAAAAATCTAAAAACTCAGGATTTAATTGCTCAATGGTGGTCAGCATTGCATCTGTACCTCCAACATCTGATATTGCTACAACAGGCACCAGCACCAAAGCAACAAACATAATACAGCCTTGAACAAAGTCAGTCATACTTACCGCTAAGAAACCACCAAACAGCGTGTAAAGCACAACAACGCCTGCGGTTACATAGAGACCAACTTCATAACTTAACCCGAATGAACTTTCAAACAGCTTCCCGCCAGCAACAATACCTGAAGAGGTATAAAGCGTAAAAAACAAAATAATAACGATTGAGGAAGTAATACGAAGTGCGCGAGAACTATCAGCAAAGCGATTTTCAAAAAAGTCTGGCAAGGTAATAGAGTCATTTGCCATTTCGGTATAGGTTCTTAATCTTGGTGCAACAATGAGATAATTTAAATACGCGCCAAGGATTAAACCGAGTGAAATCCAAACACTACTCAAACCTACTGTATACATAAGTCCAGGAACGCCCATCAGCATCCAACCACTCATGTCTGAAGCCCCAGCAGATAAGGCTGTTACCCCAGGGCCTAAACTACGGCCTCCCAACATAAAACCAGAAACGTCACTGGTTGACTTTTTAAACGCATATAAACCTATTCCTAACATTACAGCAAAATATAGTGCCAATGAAATCATTGTTCCTATAGCCATTTAACCTCCAAAAAAAATTCTACCCATCGAACTGTGTTATTTTTAACTTAACAAGTACTGACCCGATTGGCATTAAAACTGTTCAAAAAATAACATTTTGTTAATCAATTGAACGTGAACAACAATAATATGCTTACTTAATAGCTGTTTCCATGTTTTTTCGTGAGTATTCACAAATATATGTGTTATAACTAAGAAAGCTAATGTGCAAATCTATTTTGCCGAACAATAATACTAAGTTAAAATAAAAAAATTATCTGTTATAACATCGGATTAATTAGGAATTTGTATGTACTTTTATGCAGCTAGGCAACCCATCCTAGATATAGATAAAAACCTATTTGCCTATGAGCTTTTATTTCGCGACAGTATAATTAATGTCTTCCCTGACATTGATGGTGACGAAGCAACGACAAAAATGATCGAAGCCAGTAATTTCAACCTTGGCATCAGTGAATTTACAGGGAATAAACCTGCTTTTATCAATTTTACTTTAGAAACCCTAATTAAAGGCTACCCTGAAACCTTAACTACTGAAGAGTTAGTAGTAGAAATACTAGAAACGGTAAAGCCGGGTAAAAAATTATTATCAATATGTAAAGACTTGCATGAAAAAGGCTATACCATCGCACTCGATGATTATATTCATCAGCCTGTTTGGCAACACTTTTATCCCTTTATACATATAATTAAAATCGATTGGCAAGACACTACATTAGAAATTATAAAAGAAGTAAAAGCCGCTATTGTAGATTTTCCACATATAAAGCTTTTAGCAGAAAAAGTTGAAACTTATGAGCAATATAACCAAGCATTAGAGCTAGGTTTTGTGCTATTTCAAGGTTTTTTCTTCGCCAAGCCTGAAATGGTAAAGACTAAAAATTTATCACCATCGCAAATTGCCATGGCAGAATTACTTTATGAAACATCAAAAACAGAAGTAGATTTAGCCAGTATTACCGCAGTTTTCGAACATGACGTGACGTTATCATATAAATTATTACGTTACGCAAATTCTGCGATTTTCAAACGTAGAACTGAAATCTCAACAATAAAGCAAGCACTAGTAACATTAGGCTCTGCTGAATTAAAACGTTTTCTTGGTTTAATGTTTGCAGCAAATATTAACCCCGAAAAACCGTCTGAACTTATCAATGCAGCAATGGCTCGTGCAAAGTTTTGTGATCTAACGGCTAAAGACGTTAAGTCACCTATAGACCAAGCTATTGCCTTTTTAACTGGCTTACTGTCATTAATTGATGCCATTGTAGATGAAGATTTAGAAAGCATTCTAACTAAGCTACCACTTGCTCAAGAAATAAAAGACACCTTGTTAACGCGCGAAGGTGATATGGCCGCTTTAATTATGTTAGCAGAGTTTATTGAGCGCGCTGAGTGGTCAAAAACATCCGTAATAATGAAAAGACTTGGTTTAGAGAAAGCTAGCGTACTTCAACATTATAATGAAGCCATTGCTTGGGCTGATGAACAAACCATGGCCAACTATTAATTAGTTAAAACCCATTCTTAAAGTACCAAACTAAAAAAACCTAATATGAGAATATTAGGTTTTTTGTTTTTATCGCATTTTTATCGATTGGACTAGAGTCCATCAATGCTATTAATCATCTAAACCATCAAATTGACAAAATAGATGCAGGCCGACGCCAAGTGTTAACTATTCAAAACCATTAGGATTTTGTGACTGCCAGCGCCAAGTATCAGTGATCATAGTTGCTAAATCACGCTTTGCATGCCAATTCAGTAAGGTGTTAGCAACATTAGCATCAGCATAAACCGTGGCAATATCTCCAGCGCGTCGTGGCGCAATATTATAAGGAATATCTTGTCCTGAAATCTCTTTAAACGTGTTAACTATTTCTAAAACTGACGTGCCATTACCTGTACCTAAATTAATCGGTACACAGCCTTTAATTTCGCTTAACTTCTCAAGCGCTTTAACATGGCCTTGGGCTAAATCAACAACATGAATATAGTCTCTAACGCCTGTACCATCAGTTGTTGGATAATCATCACCAAAAATTTGCAACTGGGCTAATCGGCCAACGGCAACTTGTGATACATAAGGTAATAAATTATTGGGAATACCATTAGGATTTTCACCAATCAAGCCAGAATCATGCGCGCCAATCGGATTAAAATAACGTAAACAAGCAATAGACCATTGCTCATCACTTCGGGCTAAATCAAACAAAATATTCTCTATCATGAGTTTGGTTTGGCCGTAAGGATTAGTCGCTGACGTTGGCATAGTTTCATCAAGTGGCGAAGGGTTATTTTCACCATAAACCGTTGCTGATGAACTAAACACCAAGTTTTTCACGTTTTGCTCAGACATAACTTGTAAAAGCGTTACCGAACCAGAAACATTATTATGATAATAACTTAGCGGTATTTCACTCGACTCACCAACAGCCTTTAAACCAGCAAAGTGAACAACCGCTTCAATATTATGTTGCTGAAAAACGTTTGTTAATGCTTGGTGATCACATATATCTGCCTGAATAAATGTCACCGACTTACCTGTTATTTGTTTAATACGGTCAAGTACTAACGTAGAAGAATTCGATAAGTTATCAACAATAACAATATCTTTATCTAGCGCGAGCAATTCAACAACCGTGTGGCTACCAATAAAACCCGTACCACCTGTGATCAACAAACTCATGTTTAATTCCTTATAAGATTTATTCAGCCAATTTTTTAAAAAGCATTATCTTTTATTGGTAATATTTTGACACTAACGCAATGAACTTACCAAGTTTTTCTTTCGGTAATTCATTGATCCCTGCGGCAGCTGCCCTACCACCACCGGTGTCAAACTGAGCGCATAATTCACCAGCACCTATTTTATTATTTATAGGTGCACGCAAGCTCACTGTATAAGTATTATCAATATTTAACGTGAAAACTGCATGGGCTTTATTTGGGTTGAGGTTGGCCAACTCATTACCATAAACTCCACTTACACGGCGAGACCAAGCGGCATCTTCAAGTTCAATAACCTGCAATGCAGAATCGTCATGTAAAACCTTTGCTTGTTTAGCTTGGGTCATATCACTTAAGTAAGCTTGTTCAAGTAAGGTAAATATTGAATCAGCTTCATTGACTAAGGTGAATGGGTCGGGGTAATTAAGTAGCGTGTTAAATAAAGTATCAGGCGCAATGTGTAAGTCTTCAACGCTTCGACCGTAGCCATTGTAGTTAATATAAATGCCTAACGCTTTTAATTGTGCTTGTTCTTGAGCTGATAAACCCGCTTGCTGTGATAGTTGCTCAGCGGCTTGTAACATATTATCACCAAATGCCGCGACAATAGCCCAAAGCGCATATTGGCCCGCTAAATGTTGATTGACCAACAAACTGGTGCAAGTGTTAGCATCGGTATCAATAAGTTCAGTTAAGTACTCAGAGTTTGGCACTAAGCCGGTACGATGATGATCAACATAAAATACTTCAACTTTTTTCGCCAGCAACCCTGCTAATGCCGCAATATTTTTTTCCATCGATATATCTAACACGGTAACCGACGTTGCAAGATTCACCGGTACTTGCTGTAATAATTGAATATCGCGTTTAACGCCTGTGATCAGTTTTGAAACCTTAGGCTCAGCTAAACGTAATTGTAGTAGCGCGATAATGCCATCTGCATCACCATTAAAAACATCATAATGCACGCAAAACCTCCTTTAAATAAAACCATGTTCAAATAAGTAATCAACGACTTGCTGTGCACATTGCTCAATACTTTTATCACTAGTATCAATATGAATCGCAGGGTTTTCAGGTGCTTCGTAAGTTGAGTCTATACCGGTAAAGTCTTTAATCTCTCCAGCGCGAGCTTTCTTATATAGCCCTTTAGGGTCTCGTTGCTCACAAATGGCAATCGGAGTATCAATAAATACTTCAATAAACTCGCCAGCGCCAAGTTTCTTCGCCGCTATTTCACGATCGGCGGCAAAAGGCGAAATAAAGGCGGTTGAAACAATTAGCCCTGCATCAACAAACAATTGCGCTACTTCACTAATACGGCGAATATTTTCAATTCTGTCTTCATCGCTAAAGCCTAAATCACCATTTAAGCCATGGCGAACATTATCACCATCAAGTAAATAACTATGACAGTCACGTTGAAATAATAAAGCGTCTACGGCATTAGCGATGGTAGATTTACCTGAGCCACTCAGGCCGGTGTACCATAATAAACAAGCTTTTTGCTTTTTCAATTCAGCTCGTTGCGTTTTACTCACTTGTTGAGTGTGCCAAACAGTATTTTCAGTTTTCATATTATTCCATCTTAAAAAGGAAATATTTGTGGTAACAACATTAACACCACAAAACTATAAGTAAGCGTTATCGGCCAACCAAATTTAATAAAATCAGCGACTTTATAATTACCGGCATTAAACACCATAATATTAGTTTGATATCCGTAAGGACTGATAAAGCTTCCACTCGCACCAAATGCAACCGCCATCACTAAAGGTAAAGGGTTAACGCCTAAGCCAATGGCAATATTATAAGCGACTGGGAATACCAAAGCAGCAGCGGCACTATTAGTAATAACCTCAGTCAATAACAAGGTAATAAAGAAAATCACAACTAAAGCAATTAACGCACTTTTTCCTGCCAATAATTGTTCGATCTCATTGGCAAAAATAGCTGCGACACCGCTATGTTCAAAAGCTTGTGCCAACGTTAAGGCGCCTAACACAATTAACCAAATTTCAATTGGGAAGCGACGTTTAATTTCATTCACGGTTAAACAGCCTGATAAAATAAGCAACGCTAGATAAAACATTAAACTCGCCAGTAAACTTATGCTGGTAAACATGGTCAATGCAATGGCAATTATAAAGCCAAAAATAGCTAACGAGTCACGCCAACCTGACAGCATATTGTCAGGTTTATGACCTGATAGAATATAAAAGTTTTTTGTTAAGTTTGTTCGAGCACAAAAATCAGAACCAACCGCCAACACTAAAAAGTCGCCCGCTTGTACCGTAATATCACCAAGTTTACCTGAAAGCGATGTACCTTCTCGACGAATAGCAACCACAGCCGCATCAAATCTCGCTCGAAAACCTGCAGATTTTAAGGTTTCACCAACAATAGCAGAATCAGGTTTAATTAATACTTCAGTTAAGTTCTCACGCAGTAAACCATCAAGCTGAGCAAATAAAGTAAGCCCATCAAATTGCTGTAGTACTAATACCTTACTAACGTCACCACTAAAGATAAGTCTGTCTTCAGGTTGAATAACCTCATCAGGCGTTACTGGTGAAATAAGTCTACCTTCACGCACTAACTCAACTAAGAATAGTGTATCTAAATTTCTTAAACCATTGGCTTCTATGCTCTTTCCAACAAGTTTAGAGTTTGGTTTTACCTGTGCTTCAACAAGATATTCTTTTACCTCTAACTGATCACTTGGCATATCAGCTAAGGTATTTTGACGTAGCAATATAACCAATAAGCACGCAACAAGTGCAGCACCACCGACAAGTGTAAAATCAAAAAAACCTAAACTTTCTTGGCCTTGCTCAAGCCATAAAGAGTTAACAATTAAGTTAGTCGACGTACCAATTAAGGTTAAGGTGCCACCGAGAATAGCAGCGAATGATAAGGGTAATAATAATTTACCGGGGTTAACGACGGTATTTTTTTTAACTACCGAAATTAAGGTAGCAACAACAGCGGTATTACTAATTAATGCTGAGCTTAAAGCGGTAAAACTGAGGGTTCTAAAACTGGCTGTAGTCGTCTTGCCATTGAGCATTAATGCCGAAATACGTCTTATAATACTGGTGCGTTCATAAGCAAAAGAACATAACACTAATAATAATAAAGTAACTAAACCAGGATTAACGGCATTACTAAGAATATCATCGGTGCTGACAAATGATGCCGCTAAACACAATAATGTCGTACTACCAAAAACACGTTCAGGTTTATTAGGAAAAAAAACCAGCCCGATAAGTGTTAATGCAAATATTGCAACAAGTAGCCACTGCGTTAACAACATAATGTAAACCTAACCCTGACTAAATAAATTTGTGTACATAAACAACTATTTTAAAATAGCTGTTAGTAAAATAAAGCCTCTCAAACTAGACTATTTGTTTTACTAACAGCTGATAACTAGGTACTTATAGCTAAAGAATAACTAAAAGTACTTATTACTATTTCAATAAATCGCGCGCGCCCCAATGTGGGAAGTGCTTACGAACTAAAGTATTCAACTCTTGCTCAAATGCTGAGTACTGATGCTCTTCTTGAGCTTCAAGCGCTCCGTTTATCATGCCCGCACCAACTGTAACATTACTCAATCGGTCGATGATAATAAAAGCACCTGTTGCCTTGTTATCGCCATAAGCATCAAAGTGTAATGCTTCAGAAACTTCCATATGCACAACACCAATTTCATTCAATGCTAATTGGTCAACATCAAACTTTTCTAGCGTATTAACGTCGATACGGTGATCAATTTTTATAGCATGACCAGTCGTTAGCTTACTACCGTGCTTAATATAATATTCACGGCCTGGCTCTAATTCGTCTTCATGCATCCAAACAATAGTAGCACTTAACTCTTTTGCTGATGCTGGAAGACAGCCTTTCTTAACTATCATTTCACCGCGGCTGATATCTATTTCATTTTCAAGCGTTAAAGTAACAGCCATTCCATGATCAGCACGATCAATTTCACCTTCAAAAGTAACAATTGATTTTATCTTGCTTTCTTTACCTGATGGTAGTGCAACTATTTCATCACCAACACGAATATGGCCAGAGCCAACGGTGCCAGCAAAACCTCTGAAATCTAAGTTTGGTCGGTTAACATACTGCACTTGCAAGCGAAACTGTGTGAAGTTCTTTTTGTCATCAACTTTAATCGTATTTAATAACTTCATTAAAGTGGCACCCGGGTACCAAGACATTTTGCTACTTTCTTCAACCACATTATCGCCATTTAAGGCTGAAATTGGCACAAAGCGAACATCTTCAAAAGCTAAGTCGTCAGCAAATTTACGATAATCTTTTTTGATTTCTTGATAACGGTCTTGGCTATAATCAACCAAGTCCATTTTGTTAACAGCAACTAAAACATGTTTAATGCCTAACAATGAACAAATAAATGAATGACGACGAGTTTGTACTTGCACACCGTGGCGAGCATCAATCAAAATAATAGCGAGATCACAAGTTGAAGCGCCTGTTGCCATATTTCGCGTATATTGCTCATGGCCAGGAGTATCAGCAATAATAAACTTACGTTTATCGGTCGCAAAATAACGATAAGCCACATCAATAGTAATGCCCTGCTCTCGCTCTGACTGTAAGCCGTCAACTAACAAAGCTAAGTCAATGGCTTCACCAGTAGTGCCCGACTTTTTACTGTCGTTTTTAATTGCCGCTAATTGATCTTCAAAGATCATTTTAGAATCGTGAAGTAAACGACCAATTAAGGTACTTTTACCATCATCAACGCTACCACAAGTAAAAAAGCGCACCATTTCTTTATTTTCATGCTGTTTCAAATAAGCTTCAATATCTGTTTCAAGTAAGTCTTCTGTCTGACTCATGTTTTTTCCTTGGAAATCTTTACTCGACAAATTGTCGATTTAGTTAAAATGCTAATACCGTTAAATAAACTGGAATAAGATCAATAATGTAGGTTAAAAGTAACCTTCCATTTTTTTCTTCTCCATTGAGCCTGATGAGTCGTGATCAATAACACGGCCTTGTCGCTCAGAGGTTTTGGTTAATAGCATTTCTTGAATAATTTCAGGTAACGTAGCTGCTGTTGACTCAACTGCACCAGTTAATGGGTAGCAACCTAAGGTTCTAAAGCGCACACTTTTCATTTGTACTACTTCATCTTTACCAATAGGCATACGCTCGTCATCAACCATAATTAAGCTGCCGTCACGCTCAACTACTGGGCGTTTTTCAGCTAAATAAAGTGGCACAATTTTAATACCTTCTAGATAGATATATTGCCAAATATCAAGTTCGGTCCAGTTCGACAACGGAAATACGCGAATACTTTCGCCTTTATTAACTTTACCGTTGTATATATTCCAAAGCTCAGGACGTTGGCTTTTAGGATCCCAACGATGATTTTTATCACGAAATGAATACACTCGCTCTTTAGCACGAGATTTTTCTTCATCACGACGTGCGCCACCAAATGCAGCGTCAAAACCATATTGGTCAAGCGCTTGTTTTAATCCTTGGGTTTTCATTATGTCAGTATGCTTAGCACTACCGTGTTCAAAAGGACTAATATTCATGGCAATGCCTTCTGGATTTTTATGTACCAGTAAGTCAAAACCATACTCTTTAGCCATTTTGTCACGAAATTCAATCATTTCTTTGAATTTCCAGTTGGTATCAACATGTAATAGCGGAAAAGGTATTTTTCCAGGTGCAAAGGCTTTTCGGGCAAGGTGAAGTAGAACGGCGGAATCCTTCCCAACCGAGTAAAGCATCACAGGATTATCAAATTCTGCGGCAACTTCTCGAATAATGTGAATAGATTCGGCTTCTAGCTTTTGTAAATGGGTTAAATGCATTGCTGTTCACTAATGGTGGCATAATATTATTGAGTAATATAATGCCACAGCCTTACGGCCTTATCCATATAAGTAAAAGCTTGTTTATATCAAAAAGGTATAACCAACAAAATCATATACTGTAAAGTTTAAAATTAAACTTTATCTAAGTTATCTTTATAGCGACGAATTAGCGCCAGCGATGATGAAGAAAGCTTTTCACTTTCAATGTCAGCCATTGGCTGTGCCATAACGCTTAGTACTTCATTGCCTAACTGTTTGCCTAATTCAACACCCCATTGGTCGTATGAATTAACCTGCCATAAAACGCCTTGAACAAAAATTTTATGCTCATAAAGCGCCAATAAAGCGCCAAGTGAATGAGGGTCTAACCTTTCCATCAAAATAGTATTACTGGGGGTATTACCTTTCATGGTTTTATGCGCAGCCAATCTATTTGCTTCGGCCTCACTTGCGCCAGCCTTTAGTAACTCAGCTTTTGCCTGTGCTAGCGTTTTACCTTGCATTAGCGCTTCACTTTGAGCGAAGCAATTCGCTACTAAAGCATCATGATTCGCTAAATGTTCGCTCGTAGGCGCCATAGAAAGAATAAAGTCAGTAGGGATTATATCGGCACTTTGATGCATTAATTGCATAAAAGCATGCTGACCGTTTGTACCTTCTTGACCAAAAACCACTGGCGCGGTTAAGTAATTAAGCGTTTTCCCCTCAATAGAAACCGATTTACCATTACTTTCCATATCAGTTTGTTGCAAGTAACCTGGCAAAGCTCTCAGTGCATGGTTGTAAGGCAAAATTGCTAAGCTTGGGTAGCCTAAGCCATTTCGATTCCAAATACCCAACAAGGCCATGATCACAGGCATATTTTGCTCAAACGTTGCATGTTTAAAATGCTCGTCCATCGCATGTGCACCCGCCTTTAAAGCGTTAAAATGCGCATTACCAATAATCAAAGCGAGTGGCAAACCAACCGCTGACCATAAAGAGAATCGACCTCCGACCCAATCCCACATTGGCAAGATATTTTCCGCATCGATGCCAAATGCTGTTGCCGCCGCAATATTCGTACTCACTGCATACCAGTGCTGAGCAATAATGTCTGCAGATGAATAATGGGTATCATTTAAAGCGTTAAGCATCCAAGCTTTAACAATGGTGGCATTAAGCAATGTTTCTTGAGTAGAGAAAGTTTTAGAAATAACTACCACGAGAGTGGTTGAGGCGTTCAGTTTTGCAAATTTTTCTTGTGCTGCATCACCGTCAACATTGGCAAGCACATGTGCTTTTAAACCTTTTTGATGATAAGGAACCAGTGCCGACAAGGCCACTTTAACGCCATAATATGAGCCACCAATACCTATAGCAAGAATATCAGTAAACTTTTCACCGGTGACCGAATTAACCCTGCCTGACTGCACGTCATCAACAATCGCCGCCATTTTAGCTTCGGTATCAATAACCGCTTGCGCTTGCTCACCTAAAACATCAACTTTCATCTCATCAGGTGCACGCAATACGGTATGCAATACCGCACGTTGTTCGGTAGAATTTAATTCATCACCAGCAAACTGTGCTGATATTTTATCGGCAAGTCCAACTTGTTCAGCTAAGTTAAATAATGGCGTAAACTCGCAATCAACAATATTTTGTTTGGCATAATCTAAGAATAAACCCGCTGCAGAAACAGAGTAGTTATTACTCCGATCAGGGTCGGTAAATAGTGAAAAAATATTTCGAGTTATTGCCTGTTCAGTGAACTGCGATAAATTAGTTACGTCCATATACTTATGCTTCCAAAAAATGACTTAAAATTAACGTTGTTGCTAGCTGTCATCTATCATTTTCTTGTAACTGAAAGTTTATAAATTATCGATGACAGCTTTATCTTGTCTGAAAGTTTATTGTTTAATTAACTGCTTCAAATATTCAGTAAACTCTTCCGCCAATTCAGGATGGCGCATGCCATATTCAACATTGGCTTTCATATAACCTAGCTTAGAACCACAATCGTGTGATCTGCCTGTCATGTGAAATGCTTCAACAGTTTCTTTTTCCATTAGCATCGCAATGGCATCAGTTAGTTGAATTTCGTCACCGGCACCAGGTGGAGTAAGTTTTAACAAGTCCCAAATCTTTTCAGACAACACATAACGACCCACTACCGCTAAATTAGACGGAGCTTCTTCAACTGGAGGTTTTTCAACAATCGCAGTCATAGGTTGAGACTCACCAGGCGATAGCTCAACACCGCCGCAATCAACCACACCATAACTGCTCACTTGTTCCATAGGAACAGGCTCAACCATAATTTGGCTGTAACCACCGACTTCGTTGTAACGGCTTAACATGGCTGCCAAATTTTCAGTTTTTAAATTTGCCGTAGCATCATCTAAAATCACATCAGGTAACACTACAACAAAAGGTTCATTACCAATAATAGGGCGAGCTTTTAATACCGCATGACCTAAACCTTTTGCTTCGCCTTGGCGAACATGCAATATGGTAACGTCTTTCGGGCAAATCGCTTGAATTTCATCAAGTAACTGTCGCTTAACACGCTTTTCTAAAGTTGTTTCAAGCTCAAAAGATTTATCAAAATGATTTTCAATGGCGTTTTTAGAAGAATGTGTAACTAAAACAATTTCTTTAATACCTGCAGAAATACATTCATTAACAATATATTGGATAAGGGGTTTATCAACAATCGGAAGCATTTCTTTTGGAATAGCTTTAGTTGCTGGTAACATCCGAGTTCCTAAACCAGCAACAGGTATTACCGCTTTTGTGATTTTATTTGGCATTTTTGTCCTTATTGGCAACTTTTAATTCATTGTATGGATTGTTTAAGTGCTTGTCATGACATTTATAAGTGAAAAATTTTAAGCTATATTGTCTAGACAATTAAACCATTAAATCGTTTATAAACGCCTTCAAACTATTACTCAAGATATTACCTAAAACTAAACTCAGCTCAAACTTACAACAGCTCACTATATTAAATCAGTAAACATACTTATAACAACTCAATAATTTAATATAAAAAAGGTCGGAAATCCGACCTTTTAATGGTAACAATTATATATATTTCAGTTGTTTTTAGCTATGGGTAAAATTTATGAGTATTGCTCTGCTATCCAGTTCTGATAAGAGCCATCCATAACACTTTGCCACCAAGCTTCATTATTTAAATACCAAGCAACGGTTTTAGCAATGCCTGTTTCAAATGACTCTTTTGGCTGGTAATTCAGCTCATTATTAGTTTTAGTCGCATCAATAGCATAACGACGGTCATGACCAAGTCTGTCTTTCACGTAAGTAATAAGTGACTCAGTGTTCTGCGTCATTGCCGCTTTAGCTGCAGGAAAACGCGTAGCTAAATCTTTATTTTTAACAAACTCTTGTTCAACCAATTTTGAAATGGTTTTAACAATATCAATATTTGCCCATTCATTATCGCCGCCAATATTGTAATTTTCACCCACGCGACCATTTTGTAATACTAAGTCAATACCATAGGCATGGTCTTCAACGTATAACCAATCACGAATTTGTTGACCATCACCGTATATTGGTAAGGCTTTATCATGCAAAATATTAGTAATAACTAAAGGAATAAGCTTTTCAGGAAAATGAAACGGCCCATAGTTATTTGAACAATTACTAGTAGTAACATTTAAACCATAAGTATGATGATAAGCACGCACTAAATGATCACTAGCCGCTTTACTCGCCGAATAAGGTGAATTAGGCGCATAAGCTGTATCTTCGGTAAAAGCAGGGTCAGTAGGTGAAAGCGTACCATAAACTTCATCTGTAGAAACATGATGAAAACGATGCCCTTCAACAATACTTTCGCCATCTAACCACACTTTTTTAGCCGCTTTAAGTAAGCTATAAGTACCCATGATATTAGTTTCAATAAACGCATCAGGGCCAGTAATAGAACGATCTACATGCGACTCAGCTGCAAAATGCACTAAGGTATCAATACTATGTTCAACCAGTAAGGTTTCAATTAACGCTTGGTCACAAATGTTACCATGTACAAAAGTAAAGTTATCTTCATCTTTTACACTGTCTAAATTAGCAATGTTTCCCGCGTAAGTTAGTGCGTCAAGTACCACAACTTTATCGGCTGAATATTTTTCCATCCAATAATGAACAAAGTTAGCGCCAATAAAACCTGCACCACCTGTAACTAATAATTTTTTCATAAAAATCTCGAATTAATAATATAATTTAACTATGCTTCGCGCTCATCTTTTAACGCTGTCATCATATCTGTTAGCTGTTCTTGCCAATGCATTAACGAAAGTTCAGGCAAAGCGTTAACTAAACTCGCTTTATTTAACACACTGTAATGTGGTCGCTGGGCAGGTGTTGGGTATTGTGCAGTTGTAATAGGTTTTATCAGAATTTTTTTATCTAATAAACCCAATTCTAGTCCAATGTTTTGAATTGCTACAGCAAAATCAAACCAACTAGCCACACCAGTATCAGTATAATGATGAACGCCAACCACTTGGCTATGTAAACTGGCAATACAAGCTTGTGCCAAACCTTTAGCATAAGTTGGCGTACCAATTTGATCACTAATCACACCCAACTCAGGTTTAGATGCCATCAAATTAAGCATCGTTTTTACAAAGTTATTACCGTGCGTTGAATATACCCAAGACGTGCGAATAATAACACTTCGCTCAGGGTAAATATTGGCAATTAACTGTTCACCTTGCGCTTTACTCGCACCATAAACACCTAACGGGTTTATTTCATCACTGGGTAAATAAGGCGAACCTTTATCACCATGAAAAACAAAGTCTGTTGAAATATGCACAAATGGCACTGACAGTGCTTTGCACGCTTGTGCTAAATTCCCCACAGCCATTGCATTTAACGCAAAGGCATTTGCAACATCGCCTTCAGCTTTATCAACTGCGGTGTAGGCTGAAGCATTAATAACACCTAAGGCGTTATGCTGTTTTAAACTGCTAATTAATGATGAAACATCTTGCAAATCAACATCATCACGGCCTAAGCAAACAACTTCTTGTTCAGGTGTTGAAAGTTGACTTAATTCCCAAGCGAGTTGGCCAGATTTTCCAATAACGATTATTTTCATTGTGTTGTGATCTGTCATTATCTATTTATTTATATTTAGCAAAGTATTTATTTAAATGCAGGTGCATCTTTAAACAATAAACCGACTTCATCTTTTGCTGATAACGAAGGTTTATCGCCATCGCGAAGCGGCCATTGAATATTTAACGCTGGATCGTTCCATAACAACGACACTTCATGCTCGGGTGCATAATAGTCGGTGCATTTATAAACGAACTCTGCTGAGTCACTCATGACATAAAAGCCATGCGCAAAACCTTCTGGCACCCACAACTGACGTTTATTTTCGCCAGAAAGTACTACGCCTACATGTTGACCATAAGTAGGTGACGATTTACGCATATCAACCGCAACATCATAAACTTCACCAGACGTAACCCGAACCAATTTGCCTTGGGTATTTTTCAGTTGATAATGTAAACCACGTAATATGCCATGACTCGATTTACTATGATTGTCTTGCACAAAGGTACGATCTGAACATTGTGAAGTAAATTCATCAACACGAAAGGTTTCCATAAAAAAACCACGTTCGTCACCAAACACATTCGGTTCAATTATTTTAACATCCGCAATAGCGGTATCAATGTATTGCATTAAAATACACGCTCTTCAATCAGTTTTATTAAATATTCGCCGTAACCGCTTTTACGTAAAGGTTGTGCAATTTCACGTAGCTTTGATTCACTTAACCAGCCATTACGATATGCCACTTCTTCAGGGCAATTAACTTTTAAACCTTGTCGTTTATCAATAGTAGCGATAAATTGTGCCGCTGCGAGTAAATCATCGTGAGTCCCCGTATCAAGCCAAGCAGTACCACGTCCCATAATCTCAACTTTTAACTCGCCTGCTTTTAAATATTGATCAATTACATCAGTAATTTCTAATTCACCACGAGGCGAAGGCTTAACATTTTTAGCGAATTCAACCACACGTGAATCAAAAAAGTACAAACCAGGAACCGCATAGTTTGACTTTGGTTCAACAGGCTTTTCTTCAATCGAAATTGCCGTACCACTATCATCAAATGCAACCACACCGTATGAACGAGGGTTTGAAACATGATAACCAAAAACCGTACCTCCAGTTTCTTGCGAATTGGCATTTTGCAGCGACTTAGTTAAATCATGCCCATAGAACATGTTATCACCAAGCACTAGTGCAGCAGGGGCTCCATCAAGAAATTCTTCAGCAAGGATGAAAGCTTGCGCTAAACCATCTGGGCTAGGTTGTTCTTTATAAGAGATTGAAACACCGAAGTTTTCGCCATTGCCGAGTAAATCTTCAAATCGATTAATTTCTTCAGGAGTCGAAATAATCAGTATTTCCCTAATACCTGCCTGCATTAACGTAGCAAGGGGATAGTAAACCATTGGTTTATCGTACACTGGCATCAATTGCTTACTAACTACTTTGGTTAGCGGGTAGAGGCGAGTGCCGCTGCCACCAGCTAAAATAATTCCTTTTCTTTTCATTGTATTAAATCCCAAAAATTCGTTTACTAAAATATCTAAAAATACTGCATAAATGCCAAATAAAGTGTTTTGAAAAAATTGTCCTATTGGCATGCTGAGCTAAATGTATAGCTTTTATATTTGGACAATATAAAACCTTAGCATTATATTGCAAATCAGAACGATAACAAATATCTAAATCCTCACAATACATAAAATACCCCTCATCAAATCCATTAAGCCGTTCATAATGTTTCATGGTGAAGCATAGAAACGATCCTGCAGCCCATGGAACAAAACAGGGTTTGTTAACTTTGCTTTTGTCTATTACTGAAGGATTATTCTTAAACAGAAATGACCTTATAAAGTCTGATAGCTTGGGATAATTTCTTATAGAATCATCAGATTCTTTATATTCTTTATCTTTGTAAAGGTTAATCGCGGCTACTTTAGCTTTATTACTTTGCATTGTAATTATTAGTTCAAATAACTGTGCTTCATTAATCACTACATCTGGATTTAAAACTACAAAATATCCATCATCTAGAGTTTGTAATGCATTTTTAAATCTTGTAAAAACAATATTATTATTATGACCAAAGCCAAAAAATTCATTATTACATTCGTAATTAATGTTATTCTCTAAGCACCACTCTTTTAACCCCTTCTCTTTACAGTTATCTTGTAGCTGTACTTTTATTATTTTATTTTTTGCTAAATTAGGCAATACATTTAAATTTTTTAAAATACCTAAGTGGCCATGAGATACAACTGATATACAAATATTCATAAAGTCTCTACCAAATAATTCTTTTCATATTTAAATTTCTTCTCAATAAAGATTTACATAATTTAATAGAAAATATATTGGTAAAAAAGACTATAAACATTCTGATGTTCAGCCAATATTTTTATATAAACAATGTATCTCTGATTGAATATTACACACCTTAATACTGGGCTAACCTCTTAGTAAAATAACTTTAACTAATACCAAAATACAAGTATTTATTAAGTGCCTTAAGGCGATAATAGGTTTATTTCAAGCCTAACAGCAAGATGGCTTTCGTATATATATTTTTCGTCAATGTAGATTTTAGAGGGGCTGTTTTTAAACAAAATTTGAGTCGTTGATAAAAACTAAGTTGTGAATAATTCCTGTAAAAAGAAAATAAATAATTTTGACTTTCTGTAAGTAACTTCAACTCATCTTTTTCCAAAGAATTATAAAATGAATTTGACTGTAAAAAAGCTTTTTTAATATTTACATGCCCATTAATTGCTTTATTTATTATAGCTTTCATTCCAATTTTTTTGCTAGCCCCGATAGAGTTATCGTCATGTTGTCGATACATTAAAGTTGCAATATCTATAAAGTGTACATTTTCATGAAGTGATGCAAATAGTAGGACCCACCAATCGTGCATTATTGTATTTTCATTAAAAGTATCAATTAGCCGATCCTTAGCTTTTTTGTTGATGAGCATGACGCATCCTGGTGTACTATTTTGTAAAAGTAAATTACTTAACTTATATGGCCACTGGGGGGGATTGATTCGTGACTGTAAAACGAACGTTTAATAATTTCTAGTTCAGAATTTACTACAAGTAAATCAGAATAAATCACACCAGGTGAATCATTATTAATATTAGGTATCGCTTTTATAAAATTAACTATCCGTGAATTACACCATACGTCATCTTGATCACAAAAAAAAATATAATCAGCATTTGTTTGGCTTAGAGCATTAACGAAATTACCTGCTGGCCCTTTATTTCCTTGGTTCTTTATAAAATTAATTTTGTTGTTACCAAATGACCTTACTTGAACTTCAGTATCATCTTGAGAGCCATCATCTGAAATAATTATATTATTAATATAATTGAAATCAGGATCATTAATGATCGATTCTATTTGCTCCTTTATATACCGACTGCCATTATAAGACGCTATTACAATATCAATAATCATATAATCTAAACTATACCTATCTAAGTCTCTGAAAGTTACTCTTCTTTAATAAAGAGCAAACAAAATAAAAAATAAAAAACACAACAATTGCAGAATAAAACTTCGAAAGAAGTAATAAAATATCCGTATATATATATGTTAATGAAAAGAATACTGTACTGAAAAGCAAAACTCCCATCATTCCAAGCTTAGTTACAATAACAATCATATTTTTTCTTAGTAAAAAGAAAATACACCCAAACATAAAAGATAAAAGGTACTTAAAGTAGTTTGACGCTAACGATAATAAAACTGGTAACTGACCATTAGGTCCAAATGTAACAAGCTTTTCACCTGTAGAGGCAGTTACTAACTGAGCACCTAAAGGATGAGTGTGCTCAGTTATTTTTAACATTTCTAATAATGGTGATAATAAATAATAAATAAGGTTAACATCCCCAATTTTATCTTTTATTTCAAACTGGTACCAAAAATAGAAAGTATCACCAAAAGCAATCATACGGATAAGAAATAGTTCAAATATAAATTCTAAATTTAAACTGTTCGAAACAATAGAAAAAACAACTAACATCATCACAACAGCTAAAAAGAAGACAAAATAACTTAATCTATTTAACTTTTTAGCTTTAGGATTCTTTTTGTCTAATACACCTAAGAATCCTAACACGAAGACTATAGGTAATAAAGATGACTTCGAGCCAGAGAATAACAAAACCATAATAGAGAATAAGGCTATAAACCATAACGTCAATTTAGTAAAAAAATCATTATTTCTATAAACTAAGCAATAAAGAGAAAATAATATACAAAATAATGGCATAACAAAATGTATATACCTAACAACACCGAATCCTCCCTGATAAATTAAAATTTTTGCCCTATCAGGGTTCCCTGAAAATAAAGGTATCCCTTTTACCATCCATAAGAGCAATGTTGATAGAATAAAGATTAAGAAAAAAATATAAAATATTTGAAAATCAATACGTCGAGTTCTGAGTTGTAAGGCTGCTTGGCAAACAGACAAGTTAATAGGCTTAATAAAAACACCTGGAATAATGAAGGCTAAATTCATAATAGTTATATCTATAATATCAATGTAATCGCTACTAGCTAATATTGCAGTAGCCCAAGCAAAGCTATTAAATACAATAAAAAAACTAAGAGGATCGAAAATACTATATAGATGCTTTCTAATAATTATAAATTGAGTGATAAAAAACAAGAGGGTTAAAGCAAGGTAATAATAAAGTTGTTCACTAATTATAAGTCTTGCAAATTCTACTAAATAGCCCATGTTATTTCTTTATAAAACGAGTGAAAATATAATATATATATTGATCAAAATATTTAAAAACATTAATGAGTTTTCTTTTTGATTTTTTATCTAACACACGGTTAAAAATAATTTTTCTTTTCTCAAAAATATTTATGGAGGAGTAACCTAAAATGTGATTATTCAATAGTTCATAATCTTGTACCAATTTTGGGTGCATATTCGTAGAGCTAGAAACACCATCTACACTATATCTTATTACCGGCTGATCAAATAAATGGATCATTACGCCATTTTCTAGACAACGAATATAAAAAGGGTAATCCTCTAATAGCGAATAACGTTCATCAAAGTAGCCAATTTCATCAAAAACCTCTCGACGGTAATAGGTAGATGCCCCAGAAATTATATTCCCTGTGACCAATAAATACTTCAGTAATTTTTGGGGAGATTTAAATAATTTTTTTTGACTACTTATTGTAGATATGTTGTAAGTTGTTTTAGTTTTTCTAATTGGAATTCCGGTAAGTACAAGTGCATTCGAAACAGAAAAATTTTTAATTAGCATACCAATTACATATTCATCATAAAACTCATCATCCGCTGATAATGGTATGATAATATCCCCAGAAGATTGTTTAATAGCATTATTAAAAGACTTTACTGTCCCCAAGTTAACTTCATTAATAATAATTTTAAAGGCCAAGTTTATATTTTTATATTTATATTTATCAATTAAATCAAGTACAAAAATCTGATTGAAATCGGCAGTCCCGTCATCAACGATTAAATATTCATATGATAAACCAGGTTCTAAAATTTGATTGAATACAGACTCAATTGCTTGTTCTATTAAACGCCAATTATTATAAGTAAGCGTAATTATTGAAATTTTAGTTTTTTTCATTTTACTCTAAACTCATTTATTCGTACAAAAAAGATATTAGTAATATATTTATATGAAGAAACTTTTAAAATATTGCACATTAATATATAGACAAAAATACCTGTAAATATTTTTACAATAAATTGTACTTCGATAGATTCAAGCTTAATAAAAACTATACTCAGATACATAATAAAGGTTGATATTACTATTGGAAAAATTTGCTTTAATTGCTCTAACGCTCCAAATCCAAAAAGTCTCCCTGGATAGTACGCATTAATAAAAAACGAAATAAAGGTAGTAATTAACTGCGCGATTGCCACACCTAATATGCCATAAGGGATAGCTATAAAAAGAGCTATTATTGTCATAGGTAACTTACTCAAGTCTGTTTTTAGAAACAAATCAGAGCGACCACTAGCATTAAGTATATTTAAATTCAAACTACTTATTGGTGTAACTAAACGAGCAAAAGATAAAACAATGAGTATTGGTATTATAGGTGTCCAATTTTCACCTAAAAATATCAAAACAAACTCTTCTGAAACAGCAGCGAAACCAACAAGCACTGGAAACGTAACAAATACAACAATGCCCATTACTTTGGTATACATTTCAATCAAGCGATTTTTATCTTCTTGTATTGATGTCATAATTGGAAAGGTTACCCCCTGAACTACTGAAGTCAGAGTACCTGATAACATATTAGTGTAATTATAACCTTGCTGAAAGTAACCAACTTGTGTCGCATTAAAGTAACGACCAATTAAAATTGAATATAAATTTTGCACTGTGGTTGCTATAACGCCTGCGATCAATAATTTAGAACCGAATGAAAACAGGATTTTAAATGACTCGATAGAAAACAGCCACTTAGGATACCATTTTGAGTAGACTATTAATAAAATAGAATTTACCAATACTTTGGCTAAGTTCATGCCCACTAATGCCCAATAGCCAAAATCGTTATGCACCATATATATTGCCACACTGGTACTTACTAGCATTGCAACGGTGTTTATTAACCCTTGAGTCTTAAAATCAACCTCAATCATTAATTTTGACCTAGGAACTAAAGCTATTGCATTAATAATGACAACAATAAACAACACCCTAGATAAACTTGTTAGTTCTGGTTGACTGTAAAAGGTAGCAATAAAAGGTGCTGATACATAAAGTAAACAATAGAGAATAATAGCAACGACAAAGTTAACATAAAATACAGTCGACAGGTCAGTCTCAGTAACACTTTGGCTTTTCTGTATCAGTGCTTGTGAAAATCCAGAATCGATCAACGATTGTGCCACAGCTAAAAAAATAGCGAGCATAGCAATTAAGCCAAAATCAGCAGGTGATAAAATTCTTGATAAGTAAATTAGCAATATAAAATTGCCCGCTTGGTTTAAAATTTTATCGAATAAACTCCACGCAACTCCTCTCAGGGCTATTTGTTTTAAACTCATAAAAAATATCTTTTAAAAAATGCCCTGTTAAATGTAAGATAGTAATAAGGTGCTAGATGTTAACCTAGCCAAACAAACTTTGATATTCATAGGAGTTATATCTATCACACTTTTTATTGACTAACACTTGTAAAGCTCAGGAAAAAGGTACTAAAGACAGTAGTAATATTTGATGTCAGTAACTCATAACCAAGCACTAGATATTAGCACTTACTTTTACACAGATGATAAGGGTCTAAAAAATCTAGTTTATACATCCCAAAATGCAATGTCTTACACCAACGTAAATAACACAAAGTTCATATAATATAAGACTTCCAAGTACCTTACTTAAGTAGTTTATACTTATAATCCAATCCTCAATGAGTAGACTCAATGAGTAGACTCAATGAGACAGTATTCCTTATTGAAATAATGTAAAGTTGTTTCATTCATGATAATTATAATCGACAACTTTTAAATTATTTTTCCTGTACAAAATGACATCCCCACTTTTGTATTTAGAATATAAAGCATCTATTATAGGCTCACAACCTTCCTGTATTGTCATTACATTTTGATTAGAAATTTTTAAATTATTTCGTAATTTAGTCGCTATTGCACCTGGACATAAAGTGATAATATCAAAACCATTTTTAAAAAGGCCTCCCGATAATTTAATAACTCCTGCTTTTGACGCACAGTATGATGTCCAATCTTGGTAGCAATTAAATCCTGCTGTTGACGCAATATTCAAAATTCTACATTTTGGGTTTTTCTGCAACAAAGCTCTGCACACTAAATATGTACCAATTAGGTTAACATTTATATCTCGTATCCATTTTTCTGGTTCTGAATCGATAACATCCGAGGAATATAAAGTTCCTGCTGCATTGATCACAACATCAAAATTTTTACCCAATACATAATTAGATACACTTGAAATGGAAGTAACATCCATTTCATCCCTACTTGGCGAGTATATTTTAAATTTTTCATTTAACACAGTGACTAAATATTTAGCTAAATCACTATGTCCACCAGTAATAAGTAAATTACTTTTCCTTAGGTTCTGGGATTGGGTGTTCATCACTTTCCTTAATCATATCTGCGTATTGGTCATATATTTTCTTTTTTAAATTAGAAGAGCTAACCCCCATACCATATGGAAGATAAAAAACCTGTACTCCTAACTCTTTAAGGTAATCATACTTTCCATACCAATCATCACCAATCACAAAAATATCAATATTTAATTTACTTACTGTCTCTTCATGGTCTAGTGTATGTTGAGGAATGACAAGATCAGGCCCTTTCAACCCTTCTACTATGGCTATTCTTTCTTCAAAAGGTACAGCTGGTGGCTTTTTATAACTGGAAACTAACTCATCGGTACTAACTCCAACAATCAAAGTATTCCCTAGACCACGCCCATATTGAATCATTTTTAAATGATTACTATGAAACAAATCAAATGTTCCCGATACATAAACAATAGACATAACTACCTCAAAAAAATAACATAACTAACATAACGTGGATAACTTGGATAAATCATTTTAACCAAGTACCTGAAGGGATTTCTAAATAACCTTAACTTGATCTCTTAAAGCACTTTACTTAAGAAGTTTATATCTGTAGGGCCCCTTAAATGCCAAATTTAAAACATATTTTTACTAAAACACTGCGAGTTTCAGACTACCCAGTCCCCCCCAATGACAGCTAGTAACATTTCAGACTTTGGCTCAAAGCAAATATAACTCTTGTTTAATTTAATCTCATTAAATTTATATACTATTGCACCGACACTCAAATTATACCAATAGATTTTAGCCTTTCAATGAAACGTAAATTTTTAACATTAAATATTTCAAGCAGTCATAGAGCTAAACTTTTCTATTTTTCACTCTTTAATTCATGTTTAATTGAATCTACGATTAATTTTGATGGTGTTGTACCATTAAAAAAAGGTTCGATATTTTTTTCTATGAAATGATAATGTTCTCTTGTGATTCCATTCTCCCCATCTATAAGCGCATTAACAAATTGTAGGACTTCTTCCCATTCTTTTGCGACTTTTATACTAGATAATGCACACAGACCAAAATCATTATAATAATCTTTATAGTTTTCAGTTCTAGCCGTAAATAAGACTGGTTTTTTTAAATATAGATATTCAGCTAAAAATGAACCACTATCATGAATCAATGCATCAGACTGTTGAAATAATGGAGCATACTCCCCTTCTTCTAGTTGAGTATTCTCATTTTCATGCCAAAAGTTATAGTATTGCTCTGTTCGATTTTCACCCCAATCTGAATGTGAATATAAATTGTATTTTAACATTGGGTGGGGTTTAAAAACCCACTGCACATGATCTTTTGTCTTCTTTATAAGATCTGTAAATAAATCGGCATATTGAAGGAAATTTGAATATGGTATCCTATCATTGTCGATTGTATGATGAGGTGCCCAAATAATTTTCAATTTAGTTTTTTCTTGATATTTCCATACATCCACAATGGTTTTATTATATAAATCTTCACAACTTGGATAGCCTGTGACTAAAACATTACCATCTTTACTCGTACAATATTTATTATATGCGTCCTTGGAACATTGATGAGGAGCAAATATTCTCCAAAGACCATTATGTATAACTTGGTTATATTGATCTAAGTTTCTACTACATGAAACCACTTCATGATGATATGGCACATAACAAGTTAAATAATTTAAATACGCTTCACTATGATATTCTGGCCTAGTTAATTTGTGAGGATTTGTAAAAAAAATCAAATCAGGTTGTAGTTCTTTTAACTTTAACCAATTGAGTGAAGTGCCATTATTTATTAGTGAAGAAACAACTGGGTAATTTTTCGTTTTAAAGAAATTGTAAGCTGCATTTAAATCATGAATCATATTCTCTTCGCCGTTAGAAATATAAGGGCAAATTAGAATAACAGGATCAAAAAATGGATCATTCTGCATGCGTTTAAAAACACTATCCACCTTCCAGACACTGTGTTGAATAACTAAGAAAACAACTTTGATTTTATCTTTATTTTTTATCTCTGTTAATAACTCTTGATGCTTAACTCTCATTTTTTTAGAAAGAGTCTTATTTATGTAAAAAGTTATAACCTTTTTCAATTGGTTTTTAATTGGTTTCGGTATAAATGTTATTATTCTTTTATACATTGTATTTATTCACTAACCTGATCACTTCATTAATAATTTTACTATCCATCACAGAGCTAATAGGAATACTTAACACTTGTTCGTGTATTTCTTCAGAAATAGGAAAACTATCATCCTTCCACTCTTGATAAGCAAGCTGCCTATGTGGAGGTATTGGGTAGTGTATTAATGAGTGTACACCATTGTCATTTAGGTGTTTAGCTAACTCTACACGTTGCGTCGTTTTAATCACAAATAAATGCCACACATGCGCGTTAACATCTTCAACAACGGGTAATTCGATGAATTGATTATGAATGCCTTCTAAATATGCCTTAGCCACGGATTGTCTAGCTTGAATTTCATTGTCTAAATAGCGTAGTTTCACCCGTAACATAGCCGCTTGAATTTCATCTAAGCGACTGTTCATACCTTTGTAGAGGTTTTTATACTTTTCGTGTGAGCCATAGTTTCTTAATGCTGCAATTGTAGTGGCTAGTTCACTGTCATTAGTTGTAACCGCACCTCCATCACCAAGGGCACCTAAATTTTTACCTGGATAAAAACTAAAACCTGCAGCATCACCTAATGATCCAACTTTTTTACCCTTGTACAAAGCACCATGTGCTTGTGCGCAGTCTTCAATAATTTTTAAGTTATGCTTTTTAGCAATTGCATTTAATTCATCCATGCCGGTAACTTGACCATAAAGATGAACAGTTAGTATTGCTTTAGTTTTGCCGGTAATCGCTTGCTCTACCAAGGTTGGGTCTAAATTAAAGGTGTCAATATTTGGCTCGACCAAGATTGGTGTTAAACCATTTTCTGAAATTGCTAATATTGAAGCAATATAGGTATTAGAAGGAACGATCACTTCATCACCTTTTTGCATAATGCCCATTTCGATATATGCACGCAGTATCAGCACTAACGCGTCTAAACCATTTGCAACCCCTAAGCAATGCTCAGTTTCACAATAAGTGGCAAATTCTTTTTCAAATTCGGTAACTTCATTACCTAAGATATACCAACCTGAGTCGATAACGCGAGAACAAGCCTCTTTGAGTTCAATTTCATATTGAGCATTTATTTTTTTTAAATCTAAAAAGGGTATCATTTACTAACTTCTCTTGCTGGATTACCGATAACGGTTGTGTATGGTTTAACACTTTTAGTCACTACAGAACCTGCACCAACCATTGCAAACTCTCCAATTATCACCCCTGGTAATATTGTTGCATTTGCCCCAATAGATGCGTTATTTTTAATTAATGTTTTTAAAAAACTTTCAGGGTATATTTTTGAACGAGGTGATTTATCATTGGTAAATGTCACATTAGGACCAATAAAAACGTTATCCTCAATGGTTATTCCATCCCAAATTTGCACACCACTTTTAATTGTAGTGTTATTGCCAATAACAACGTCATTTTCAATTAAGCAATGAGAGCAAATATTGCAATTATCACCAATAATAGCATTAGGTAAAATTACACAAAATTGCCAAACTTTTGTATTATCACCAATATTGCTAGATTGAACATCTGAAAGATTATGAATCATGGCTTACCATTTTAGTAAACTCTTCATAATCTCTTACATAATCAGCTTCATCATAAAAAGCATCAGCTAAAACCATTAAGACACAATCATCTGAGAAGTCGAACATTTCTCGCCAGATAAAAGACTCTATATATAAACCTTGAGCTGGATTATCTAAAAGTACTTCTATTTTTTCTTTACCGTCATCAAGCAAAAAGCGACAAGATCCTTTAACAACAATAGCTAATTGTTTTAGTTCCTTATGAGCATGAAATCCTCGGCGTACTTTATCTTTAGTATTAAACACGTAGTAAACACGCTTAATAGGGAACGGGATATTTTTTTGCTCTTCTAACGATACTAAAGAGCCACGTTCATCACCATGGCTTTGTAATTGTATTAATTTAATTTCCATTTAACTCTCTTTCTAATGAATACACTACACATAATATATTAAGTTTTATCCATTGCACTTATTTGATTTAATATAGAATTAGTTTGCTAGCTCGACAAAAAAATGATTGCGCTATTTGAATAAACAGAACAGTGATTTATTTTAATAGTAAAACTTTAATCTGCTAAAATATCTGCTCGTCACACATTTGATGCGATCACCTTAAACGTGTTACTCGCTTTCATATTGGCAAAATAGAGCTTTTATCCAGTATACATGTCCAATACAGTAGAAAGGTTTATTCATCGTACTTCCAACTAAAGTGTCGAGCATACTTATTATAAAGAATAAACATAACTACAAACAAAGCTAATTCTATACTTTCAGGCACTTGGAAGTATTCACCTAAAACACCGATTAATGACATAACGAAAGAAGCTATTGATATTACCAACAGTGTTTGACGTGATGATAAGCCTGCACGTTGCAATATGTGGTGCAAATGATCACGGTCTGGTTTAAAAGGGGATTTACCTTTGCGATAACGGCGCATAACTATCGCTAGCATATCCATTAACGGTATTGCACATATCCATAAAGCTGTTACAGGCCTAAATGAGGCATTTTCACCTTGTGTGCCAATGGTTAATAACCAAATAACACTTAGGCCGATAAACATGCTACCGGCATCGCCCATAAATATTTTTTTGGTATATTTTTTAAAGTAGCCCAGATTAAACATTAAATAAGGTAAAGTGGCTGTGGCTAAAATTAACGGGTAGCTTAAATAACCACTATTGCCACTCATTAAAAATAATACTGCAATAGCGGTGAAGGTATTTAGGCTTAAACTACCTACTAAACCGTCAATACCATCTACCATGTTATAGGCATTTATGACTACAATTATGGCAAAGTAAGTAAATATTATACCTAAAGGGCCTAACTCGATATTACCTAAACCGAATAAGTTACCTAGACTGGCAATATAGCCCCCCACACCGTAGATCATTAGACTGGCAATAATAATTTGGCCAACAATACGAATGCGTACTTTAAGATCGAATTTATCGTCAAGTGCACCAATAAACACCATCATCGCTGAGGCAATTAGGTACATACGAAGTTCTAGTGTATTAGGCAACCATAGCAAACTCGCCGCTAACACTGCAACAAATATAGAAATGCCACCGATAAGAGGAATTTGCCCTTCGTGATGCTTCCTTGCATTGGGTTTATCAACTAAACCAACATCTACTGCAATTGGCTTGAATAATTTAATAGCCAAGAAAGCAAAACAAAAAGCGCTTAAGGCAGTTAATACAGTGACTATCATCTAAATGTACTCCTGTTTGCCGAGTGCTTGGTTTTTATGGCTCACTTCAGTTGCCTGACTCGTATCAAATTCTGATTTATTATCACTTAACGAGTCATTACAAAGATTAGTCGGTGTACTTTTTTTAGTAAAATAGCGTATTAAAACTATTAGTACCGATAAAATACCACCTAGCATAGTTCCAAGTACAACAATTAAGGCTCGTTTAGGTTTAGCTTTTTCTTCTGGTGCATTGGCAGGATCAATGGTTTTTAATACATACTCTTTTGAAACTTCAGCTAGCATTATAGTTTTTGTTTGTTCTTCGATCAGCTGGTAAAAAACGGTTTGCATATCTGACAATTGTGTTTCATCTAATTTCTTAGTTAAATAGTCAATACTGTTTTGCGCTTCAATTTTATCTTTTTCGCGCATAGTGCTGTTAATATCATCGACTAATAACTTTAACCATTGAGTAGCAATTTCTGGTGAGTAATGTTCTATTGACATTGTTACCATGCCCGTTTCTTTGTCAGTGGCTATCGACAAAATCTCTTTAAATGCTTGAAATGCTTCCCATGAAGAAGGTTCAGGTTTTTTAGGCGCTTTTACTTCTCTTATCCATATTTTGTTCGTTGTATTATAAATTTCTTCATCGAATATGAGTGTATTAGTATTAATATCCCAATTATTTGCTGCCATTAATGGCACAAGTAAACTATGTTTGGTAATAAATTTTTCTAGAAAAAATCGTGATTTTAATACTTCAAGCGCAAGGCCGGTTTTATCTGTGCCACCGCCGCCAAGGTTAATACCCGCTAAACTTGCTAAACCGCCGAACTGTCCAGCCATTTTAGCCAAACCTCCGGCTCCACCTTGATCACCAGTTGGAGACAATAAGGTTGTAGCTTTATAAATATTCGGTTGATTTATCGCATATAAAACTGATGATATGGCAAATACAGCACTGATGATAATAATCAATAGCTTGCCTGACCAAATAGCATGCCACAGTTCGGCCAAATCTATTTCGTCGTCTTCGGTGAGGTGTTGTTGCTGATAAAATTCTTTTGAATTCATTGCGTTGACTTCACTTGAAGTACTTCCTTGCAATTTATGACTTTTCACAATAACTCGCATTTAAGTTCATTTTAATAACTATTCCTAGAGGCACTTTAAATTAATATATAATACTAACTGCCCAACTGAATAAGTATTATAACAAGGTCTTCGGCCTTGTTAATAGTGCTTTATTAATTTTTTAGTATTAGTGTTTAAGTTATGTCATCGATATTTAGATAATTTCGCTGATTCAGTTTAGATATTTAAGTAGATATGTATCATTATAAGCTCAGTGGTTTTCTGTATAAAGCAGCACCACCATTCATAGTAATATACTCTGAGGCTTATGTTTGATGCGCTTTTTATTACAACTAATATGTGCTGCTTAAATTGTAGGGCTAAAGTCCGACAATTTAAGTAATACAGTCTGTATTAACTAGTTACATATTTTGTTTTTTTATAAAGTCGATATACCAAGGCATTGCTTTGTTAATACCCTGCTGAATACGAAACTCAGGCTGATAACCAATTAAACTTTTAGCTTTAGATATGTCGGCCTGTGAATGGCGTACATCTCCTGCTCTGAAGTCTTGATAAGTCGCCTGCTTACTATAACTGACTTCATTAAGACTTAACGCCGACACTAAGCTTGAAAATAACTCGTTCAGCGTTGTTCTATCGCCAAGTGCTACATTGAAAACTTGATTTTTACCTTCTTCATCAGCGGTTGCTGCTAATATGTTCGCTTGTACAGCATTTTCAACAAAGCAAAAGTCGCGACTAGTTTCACCATCACCATTAATAAATAGGTCTTGATTTTCTATCATTGCTGCAGTCCATTTTGGAATAACAGCAGCGTAAGCACCATCAGGATCTTGGCGTTTCCCAAAAACATTAAAATAACGTAAACCTGTCGTATTTAAGCCATAAGTTTTATTAAATACGTCGGCATAAAGCTCATTAACATACTTAGTAACAGCATACGGTGATAATGGTTTACCAATATTTTCTTCAACTTTAGGTAATGCAGGGTGATCACCGTAGGTAGAACTTGAAGCAGCGTACACAAAAGTTGCTACTTTAGCGTCTTTTGCTGCCGTTAACATATTAACAAAACCCGTTATATTTGCCGAGTTAGTTAAAATGGGATCGGCAATTGAGCGAGGAACAGATCCTAATGCAGCCTGGTGCAAAATGTAATCTATCGCTGTATTATCAATTGTGAGTGCTTTTTGACAATCTTCAAAGTTTCTAATATCACCTTCGATGAAAGTAAAGTTATGCCATTGCTTAGAAGACACTTCAGATTGAACTTCATCTAAGTTATGTTGATGGCCAGTAGCAAAGTTGTCTAAACCTATAACTTTTTGGTTTAATAATAATAATGTCTCTAGAAGGTTTGAGCCAATAAATCCGGCGACACCTGTTACAAGCCAAGTTTTTGGTGTTTGTATAAGTTGTTTCTTTACTTCATCGTATCTTGACATTATTACGTCCATTTACTGTTACTTTACTGATAGTTTAAAACTTATAGCTGAATACTTGTCATAATTAACTCACATTTATTTTATGTGATGCTTTTATAAACGCATATCCACTGACTCTTTTGGCAAAATGTATTTTAAGTCGTAAAGTACGTGTTGTGCTTTACCTAATTTGCGAATTTCATCAACTCCCATTAGCTTGAATTGATTATGAGCTACAGCAAGAATAATGGCATCGTAATGACCTGTTTTTGGTTTTTCAACCAGACTTAAATTGTACTCATGTTCAGCTTGTTCGCTTGAACACCATGGGTCAGTAATATCTACATTGATATTATATTCTTTAAGCTCACTTACAATATCAACAATTTTGGTATTACGTAAATCAGGACAATTTTCTTTAAAGGTAAGGCCCATAATTAATACGTTTGCACCTTCCACTTGAATACGTTTATGTAACATATTTTTTACTAATTGAGACACTACATAAGCGCCCATACCGTCATTTAAACGTCTTCCAGCCAGTATCATTTCAGGATGATAGCCAACTAACTGAGCTTTATGAGTTAAGTAATAAGGATCAACACCAATACAGTGACCTCCTACCAAACCTGGGCGGAACGGTAAAAAGTTCCATTTAGTGCCTGCAGCCTCTAGTACTTCCAAAGTATCGATATCGAGTTTATTAAAAATTATAGATAGCTCATTGATCAAGGCAATATTAACGTCGCGTTGTGTGTTCTCAATAACTTTTGCAGCTTCTGCAACTTTGATTGAACTCGCTTTATGCGTACCGGCAGTGATAATAGAGCGATATAAATCATCAACTATCGTTGCAATTTCAGGGGTTGAGCCTGACGTTACTTTCAATATATTAGTCACTCTATGTTCTTTATCACCTGGGTTAATGCGTTCAGGTGAGTAACCCGCATAAAAATCTTTATTAAAAACTAAACCTGAAAACTTTTCTACTACGGGAATACAAGCTTCTTCTGTTGCCCCAGGGTAAACAGTAGATTCATAAATAATAATATCGTCCTGTTTAACTACCTTACCTAGCATTTCACTCGCTTTAATCAATGGAGTTAAATCAGGCTGTTTATGTTGATCAATAGGCGTTGGCACAGTAACAATATAAACATTAGCTGTTTTTAAATCATCTGGTTGACAGGAGTAGCTGAGGTTTACTGTTTTGGCCAATTCTTCATCGCTAACTTCAAGCGTGCTATCGGTACCATTATTTAATTCTGATATGCGTGCTTGGTTGATATCAAAACCTAAAGTTTTATATTTTTTTCCAAACTCTACCGCTAGCGGCAAACCAACATAGCCTAAGCCGATTATGGCAATTTTCACATCTTTTAAGTCACGTATCATTTTAAGAACCTATACTATTATAAGCCAGTTATATTTTATTATTACTTCTTCACTTAATGCTTTTTAAATTGTAGGTCGGTATTTAAATCATCAAATTGACGTTATAAATACCAACCCACTAAGATCATTATGTCTTATTAAATACCGTTAATTGCCGCAACGGCCACCGCTGCATTATAAATAATTTGCGTTGCTGTAGACCATAACGTTAGGTCGTTCATATATTCTGAGTCTAACGGCACAACTATGGTATCGCCTGGTTTTAATGAGGTGTCTGCTGTACCAGCAAACCAGTTACTTTGTTCTATCATTTTAATGCTACCACTTGCTGATATAACGTAAATACGCTCTTCATCGGCACGCTTTTTAATGCCACCACTTTGGGCAATATAGTCTTCAGCAGTCATTGCACTATTGTATAAATGTGATGATCCTACTTGCACTTGGCCAATAACATTAATAGAGTTTTTCTTGGTCGGTACAAAAAAGTACGTCACACCTTCCAGTAATACTTCATCACTATTTGACTTCATTAAATGGGGCAGGTTAATCACTAAACGCCCTACAGGTTCAAGTTCGGTAATATCAGCCAATAATTTTTGAGCATCATCGTAAGAAGTTGAAGTACCTTGATCTGTTAACGATTTAGATGCCATTTCAATACGTAGGTCACCTGCGAGCTTAATCAAGTTTTGCTTTTCTAATTCTTTCAGCTTTTTACGGGTAAATACTGAGCCATCAGGGTGAGCATATTGTGTTAAGCCACCCGCTTTAGTCACTAAGTCAGCTAAAGTCTCACCACGACGAATGGTGTATTTTCCAGGAAAGACAAACTCACCACGTAACTCAACAACATGGTTTTCGCTCCAAGCTGGAATTTTGTGTACGTTTAATCTATCTTTACTTTGCAAAGCTATATCAAAGCTCTTATCTTCTTTTAGTGCTAAATCTAAATCTACATCTAACGATACTTTTGTTGCACCTTCTGCAGTGAAAGTGTTTCGAGTGACTTCAGCACGTGTTAAATATGCAGACTCTTTTACACCACCAGCCGCGGCTAATAAATCACTAATTTTCGAGTTTTGAGCTAAAGGATAGATACCAGGAAACTTAACTTGACCATCAACTTCAACCAATTGAATGGGTTGCCCTGAAGCACCTTGTTGACGTAGTTTTCCTTAACACTGGCGCTAATAGGCGTGGACGAGAAAATAGCGCCATTTCGCGAATATCGACATTTCTATCTACAGTATTAGTAATTTCTACTAACGATTGGTTCGCTAAACGCTCGGCTTCTTCATCTTCTGCAGTTGCCGATGAACGTTGTGACGAACTGCCACCGTACTTTTTCCAAAACGATTTTTCATCATATGAAGTTTTAGCTTGTTGGCGCTCTTTAGCGAAAAGTTGTTCTTTTGTAAAAGCCAACTCGTCTAGCGATATTTTTTTCATCAACAGATTTTGTAACATTTGAAAATATTAAAATTTTATCACTCGGCAGTAGCATTAAGTTATCAACCGAATTTTCAGTAGTAATACTTAATGCTCGAGCTAAATTGAACTGTAGTACTTCTATGTTTCTGGCATCGTCTTTTTGACGAACAATTAAGCATAACTTAAATCGGCCGATGGTAATATATGAGAGTCTAAATTTGGCAATAAATCCGCTATTTTAATATCTTGTTGCCATTGATACTTTCCTGGGCGTGTTACAGCGCCGATAACAGTAATTGATTGTTCGTACATACCTGAGCTTTTTAGCACACGTACATAGTCACCGCTTTTTAATTCTTGTTTACGTGCTGCGCTATCAGTTAAGTCAACATTGATGATGCTACGTAAATTTTGGTTGTTGTAACGTTCAATCATCGTAGATTGAGGGTATGCCGATGCAGTAAACCACCAGCCATTGCGATAACCTGATTGAAGTTATCACCTTTTTTTAATTCATATATGGCAGGTCGTCTTACTTCACCCAGTATTGAAACACTTTTGCTTTGCGTAGGAATAAAAACCACATCGCCAGATTGCAATAAAATATCACTTGATGAATCGCCTTTTATAAGTAGGTCGTATAAATCTACTGTTTGAACAATTTTACCCGCACGCTTTACTTCAATATTACGCAATGAGCCAATATTCACTAACACCACCGGCAGCGAAAATAGCGTGCGTTACACTTGAAAGTGAACTCAATGTATAAGGGCCAGGTTTATAAGCATCACCTAACACAAAAATACGCATAGATCGTAACTCAGCTAAGCTTACCACTACATTTACCCGATAATGCGTTGTTGAATTTTTTCAGTCAGAAACTTTTTCATTTCTGAAAAAGATAACCCTACGATTTTAATTGGCCCAACATCAGGAATAAGTATGTTGCCTTCTCGGGTTATAGGTAGAACGTATTCAGCATTTTTCTTTGCCATATACTTGTATCGATAATTGATCACCAACGCCTAAAACATAATGATTTGGAATGGCGATGTCCATGGTGGGCGTAAACGTACTTGGGGCATTGGAAAAAACGTCCATACCAAACCTTTCAAGCGGTTTGAACAATGCATTATCGTCTTCGAAAAAAGAATCTTCACCTGATTTCTAATGTTATTTTCAGTCGTATCTCTAGGCGTAATAGGTGTTGATGATAGCTGTGTTTGTTGGTTGCTACCTGATATTTGCCCCATCACCGAGTTAAGATCAACGCCCATACTCTGCGCTAGTGCCTGCTGCTGAGATTTAGGTAAGTTTTTAAATTGCGCTATTTGCTGTTGACTAATTTGTGCAGCAAGCGCATTAAAAGAGAAATGTAAAACGACGAGAAGGCTTGTTAGTAGACGAATAAAGTGAATCATTGGCGCGTAATTTCTTCCTATATACGGGGTACAGAACTTAGATTTAAAAGTAAATTCAGACGGGAGTTTATCAGTAAGTGTACTTTGGTTAAAGTAACTTTTTATTAACCTGAGCATCAAGATAAAGTACGTTATTGCTATAAGGCTTAGCGATAAAAATGGGTTAGGTTATCGGTTTGTTATTTAAACTTGTTTTTGAATGACTAACTTCATAGCATGACTTAACTATCAAGCTTTATTGAGTAGCACCTATTTAATACAGTAACGGATAACTTTGTTTACAATACTTTGTGATTAGTACAATTTTTGACTTAAAGCGGAAATAACCAATACTCAAAAATAACTGTGGCAATACATTAACTAGCACAGCATTTAGAAATTCAATAAACTATTAATCTATTGAGTTAGCAATGTATTTTACTTAAGTATCACATATCTATAAAAGCTAGTTACCCAAGCTTTATAACAAAAAATAAGCAGTTGTTCATCATTAACAAAAGATTAACCTTCCAGACTTGCTTTCAACGCTAGCAAAGGTATTAAAACGGGCTGATTATTAAAAGTTTGTAACTTAACTAAACACAATCAACTTGATATTTCTGCATGTTGAAACAACAAAAATTTTAAAACGTGTTTGGTCCTTACCTATTGAGGATTTTATATTGAGCACCCCAAATTCAGAGGCATTTTATGGCCATCCGGGCGGGTTGAAAACACTTTTCGTTACCGAAATGTGGGAACGCATGAGCTATTACGGCATGCGCGCATTACTTGTACTTTTTATGACGGCAACGTTACAAGAAGGCGGTTTAGGCATAACTATCGCATCAGCTACTGCTATTTATGGTTTATACACCGGTACTGTTTATTTTATGGGTCTTCCCGGCGGTTGGATAGCTGATAGATTACTTGGTGGCACGGTTTGGTATGGTGGTATTATCATCAGTTCGGCCACATAGTTTTAGCTATTCCAAATGAAAAAACATTCTTTATCGGCTTGATTTTAGTTATTTTGGGTACCGGTTTATTAAAACCAAATATTGGCGCTATGGTAGGTCAATTGTACAGTGAAAATGATAAACGTCGTGACAGTGGTTATGCTATTTATTATATGGGCATTAACTTAGGCTCTTTCATTGGTTATTTAATTTGTGGTTATTTAGCGTCTGATTTTGGTTGGCACTACGCCTTTGGTGCTGCTGCAATTGGTATGGCTGCAGGCCTGATTCAATACAAAATCACTACACCTAAATTAGAAGGTGTAGGTTCAAAGCCGGTAGCGCCTTTATCAGCAAAAGGCCAACGTAATAGTTGGACCATTATTGTTGCTTCACTCGTTGCCATTGCTATTGTTACTGTATTAACATTTCAAGGTGTTATCGTTATAGACCCTATTGCCACAGCGCAATATGTTGCCATAGCATTTACTTTAATTTTTGTTGTTTATTATGCAGTTATTACTTTTGTGATTTAAACGGGTAACGAAAAGAAAAAACTTTGGGCACTATTATTAATTTGTATTGCTTCTGCCTGTTTTGGTCTGGCTTTGAACAAGCAGGGTCTTCAATGAACTTATTCGCACGTGATTATACTGACCGTATGATAGGTTCTTTTGAAATACCAACAGCATGGTTTCAGTTCTCAAACTCAATGTTTATCGTTTTGCTTTCACCTTTTTTCTGCATTTTGGATTAAGTTAGGCCAAAGAATGGTTACACCTGCATACGGCATTAATGTGCTGCTGGTTTAATTATTATGGCGAGTGGATTTATCGTTATGTTTTTTGCAGCACAATATGCGGCAAGTGGCTTACAAGTAGCTCCAGGTTGGTTAATAACAACTTACTTTTCACACGGTTGAATTTATTTAAGCCCAATCGCGCTAGTGCTGTAAGTAAATTATCGCCAAGAAGATTTGCCAAATGGGTGTGTTTGTTTAACTTATTTGGTAATATTAATTTCTGGCTTACTTGCGGGTAATTATGATCCTAATAACGTTGAACAGATACCAGCGTTTATATCCAAATCAGCCTATTTAGTATTGGTATTGGTATTATAATTTTGCTTGTAGGTTTGAAATCAAGATTCTGGGAAGCGCTTAAAACAGAAGAAGATGATTCAACAGCACCGAACGCAGGAAACAACGGTACAACCACTACAGCATAGTTTTTCTCAATAATAATGCTTAAAAATAGCCAACAATTTGTTGGCTATTTTTTTTGTCTGAAAAAAATGCACTTTAAATTTATTATCGTCGTTTTAGCACTGCCCTCATTTTCGTGACGATGCAGCCCCTAATTAACTGAACAGATAACACACACTAATCCGAAATTTCATCTTAATAAAACTATTTAAAAACACCTAAAAGCATCAGTAAATATAAGTAATTAATTCCGAGTTGTAACAATATACCATAAGGGGCTATTTCCTTTTGCAGCTGTTTCTTGTACGTTGTGCTTTAGCTTATTATTTTGACGCCGTATCAGTTTAACTTAAGAAAAACGCGATTAATTATGACCACACGAAATCAAATAAGACAATTGATCAGAACCAAACGACAAAACCTCAGTCATATTGATCAAAAAGAATTATCAGGTGATTTACTTACCAATTAACACAAAGAACCGATGTGCTAGCAGCTAAAAATATTGCCGTTTATTTAGCAAACGATGGTGAACTTGACCCTATGCAATTTATACAGTGGTGCTGGCAGCAAAATAAAAATATTTATTTACCTGTTATTCATCCTTTAGCCCTGGGAATTTATTATTTCTGCATTATCATCAAAATAGTGAAATGCAAACCAATGTCTATGGCATTTCAGAGCCTAAACTTGACGTTCGTCTAATTAAAAGTATCAACGATATCGATATTATTTTCACCCCATTAGTGGCTTTTGACCCAACAGGTAATCGCTTAGGTATGGGTGGCGGGTTTTATGATAGAACCTTATCATCTTGGTTTAAGCACTATAGCCTTGTGAATAAAGATAAAAATGCTTACGAAAGAAAGTTAACTAAGCCTTACCCTATTGGTTTGGCACATGACATTCAATTAATAGACGCAATTCCCTCTCAGCTCTGGGATATTCCGCTACCAGAAATAGTAACTCCGACTAGACAATATAAATTCGACATACATAAATAAACGCTAACTTAGTTAATACTGTTGTTATAATAGTGGCAATTGTAGTTAGCTTTCAGTTGTCATAATGATTATTTTAAACTTTATTAAGCTTCATTTAACGTCATTAAACTGGGCACTATATTTTACTAACAACTGACGGTTAATAACTTCTAACTTATTTAAACACAGGCTAATTATGACTCAAGATGAAATGAAAAAGCGGCAGCAATAAAAGCCCTAGACTATATCAAAGCGGATACGATTGTTGGTGTAGGTACGGGCTCAACAGTTAACCACTTTATAGATGCGCTTGCGACTATAAAAGGGAGCATTATCGGTGCAGTGTCTAGTTCTGACGGCTCAACTGAGCGCTTGAAATCATACGGCATTGAAGTATTTGATCTTAATAACGTTGATGGTATTGATGTTTATGTTGATGGTGCTGATGAAATTAATCCTCATATGCATATGATTAAAGGTGGTGTGCTGCCCTAACCGCGAGAAAATAGTTGCTGCAGTTGCTAAAACCTTCGTGTGTATTGCTGATGATACGAAACAAGTGCCTATGCTAGGCCGTTTTCCACTGCCTGTTGAAGTTATTCCTATGGCGCGTAGTTATGTTGCTAGAGAGTTAGTTAAGTTAGGTGGCGATCCTGAGTATCGTCAAGGTGTTGTTACTGACAATGGTAATGTGATCCTTGATGTGCATAACTTAGAAATACTCGACCCTAAAGCATTAGAGAATAGTATTAATGCTATCGCAGGAGTTGTTACTAATGGCTTGTTCGCTAATCGTCCTGCCGACGTATTAATTATCGGCACGCAAGACGGTGCAAAAATAGTAAAATAACACTTTAGAGTTTATGCCCTATATGATAGTTTAGGTATCTAGCCATCTAAACGCTTATTTAATTAAGTTTAAAATAAGTAAATTTTTGATCCAGAGAAGATTAACAAACATGAGCAATAATTCATTAGCGAAAGACAAAATTAAGATATTACTTTTAGAAGGCGTTCATCAAAGCGCCTTGGAAGAGCTTAAGAATAAAGGCTATTCTAATATTGAATATATTAAAACCTCACTTTCTGAAGCCGAGCTGATTAAGAAAATTGCTAATGTACATTTTATTGGCATACGTTCTCGCACAGATTTAAACGCAAAAGTGTTAAGCCATGCTAAAAAGCTTGTTGCTATTGGTTGTTTTTGTATTGGTACAAACCAGGTCGATAAAGCGGCAGCACAATCATTAGGTATTCCGGTATTTAACGCACCATTTTCAAATACCCGCTCTGTTGCTGAGTTAGTGTTAGGTGAAACGTTATTATTATTGCGCGGCATTCCTGAAAAAAGTGCTCAAGCACATCGTGGCGTTTGGAATAAGTCTGCTGCAGGTTCAGTTGAAGCTAGAGGTAAAACTTTAGGTATTATTGGCTATGGTCATATCGGCATGCAATTAGGCATACTTGCAGAAACGCTAGGTATGAGAGTACGCTTTTTTGATATCGAAACTAAGCTACCTTTAGGCAATGCCAGCCAAGCTCCTACCATGACTTCATTATTAAAAGAAGCCGACGTTATTAGCTTACATGTTCCTGAAACACCGCAAACAAAAAACATGATGGGTGCTGCAGAATTTGAAGTGATGAAAGACGGCGTTATATTTATTAATGCTTCTCGTGGCACTGTTGTTGATATCGATGCGTTAGCAGAGGCTTTAAGCAATAAAAAAGTGGCTGGTGCAGCCATTGATGTATTTCCGTTTGAACCTAAAGGCAACGATGAAGAATTTGTTAGCCCATTGCGCGCTTTTGACAACGTTATTTTAACGCCTCATATTGGTGGTAGCACTAAAGAAGCACAAGAAAACATTGGTCTTGAAGTAGCAAGCAAGCTGGCTAAATATTCAGATAATGGCTCTACGTTATCTGCGGTCAACTTCCCTGAAGTATCACTTCCTGGACATATTGGTACTAGCCGCTTATTGCACATTCATCACAATAAGCCAGGCGTGTTGACACAAATCAACCAAATGTTTGCCAAGCATAATATCAATATCGCTGCTCAGTATTTACAAACTGCCGACCAAATTGGTTATGTAGTTATTGATATTGAAGTTGAAAGTCGCGAGTTAGCGTTAAAAGAGTTAAAACAAATTGAAGCGACAATTAGAGTTAGACTTTTAAACTAGTTCTATCGCTAATATTAATGTGAATATGCATGTGCATGTGCATGTGAATACTAAATCGTAAAAGCCAAAGCCTATAAGCTTTGGTTTTTTTTTAGCAATGTGTGCGGTTAGACAATATGCTTTTTGAAGATTAGAGCTTAGGGTGTGATTTTACTAGCATCGAACAATGTTCGACTTATAAACCGAATGACAAGCCAAGTTATAGGCTTAACTACAAAAATACGCAGTGATAAGGATAATTGAAGGGGAAAGTTTTAATTTTAGTAAAAAATAACCATCATACAAGCCCAAGCGGCAATACCTGCGACAATATCGTCAAGCATAATACCAAAGCCACCATGACAGTTTTTATCGATATAAGAGATGGGCCATGGCTTTAAAATATCAAAAAATCGAAATAACACGAAACCTACCAGTAGCGTTTGCCAAGTTACTGGCATCAAAAACATGGTGATCAGCAAACCTACAAATTCGTCCCAAACTATCGCGCCATGATCAGGCACGCCAGCATCTTCGGCCGCTTTACCACAAATGTAAATTCCGGCGATACTCATAACAATTAACAACGACAAATAAATTGGGTTACTTAACGGTGCCATCAATAAAAACAGTGGTACTGCCGCTAAAGTACCAAAAGTGCCCGGTGCTTTAGGTGCTAAACCGCTACCAAAGCCCAATGCCAGAAAATGCACAGGATTTGATAGACGAAAGTTTGCCGTAGATTTTTTCATATTCAGTCTTTGTTGCGAGAGAAATGTTCGAAACTTTTAGCGTGCAGTGTTACAGGTTTACTGTTTAGAGTCGTCGTGATTTTTTCACTACGGTTGATCTGACCAATACAGGTAATTGTGTTGCTGGTATTAGCTAAAGCTGTTTCCATGCCTACTTTGTTATCTTCAGAAACCGTAAATAACAGTTCGTAGTCATCGCCACCAGCTAAGGTCATTTCATACGCTTTTTCTAAACCAACAGTGTCACGCAAAGCATTCGAAATAGGTAAATCGTCTAAAACAATATTAGCGCCTACTTTAGATGCTTTACAAATATGGCCTAAATCTGCAATTAAACCGTCAGATAAATCGATTGCTGAACTTGCGTAACCGCGAAGTGCTTGTCCAGCAAGAATTCTCGGTGTTGGAAAATCTAAGCTGCGTTGTACACTTTCTCTATATTCAGGGGCTACATTCACCTCTTTGAATATATGTTTAAGCGCTAAAGCTGCATCACCAATTTCACCCGTGACATATATCCAATCACCGGCTTTGGCTCCTGCACGTGTAAGGTGCTTATCTTTTGGTACTAAACCCTGTGCAGTAAGTGTAATGCTCAAAGGGCCTTGTGTGGTGTCTCCACCTACTAATTGCACGTTATAAAACTCGCACAACTCAAACACACCTTGGCAAAACTCTTCTACCCACTTCACATCAACTTCTGGCAAAGTAATTGCCAGAGAAATCCAAGTAGGTTCAGCGCCCATAGCTGCTAGGTCAGATAAGTTTACCGCTATCGATTTATGGCCGATAGCTCGTGCGCTAGTTTCATGTGGAAAGTGCACGCCGGCAACTAGGGTATCTGTGGTAATTGCAATATTTTGACGCTCAGAAGGGCTGACTATGGCGCAGTCATCTCCGATCCCGAGTACAACATCCTTGCGTTTAATCGTTTGCTCACTAAAGAAGCGCTTGATCAATTCAAACTCTTTCATATTACAACCAAATTTTGACTATTCGTTCGGGCGAACAAGCTTAACGACTTTGTCTAACACACCGTTCACAAACTTATGACTATCGTCAGCAGCGAATGATTTTGCTAATTCAATGGCTTCGTTGATAATGACACGATAAGGCACATCTAAGCATTGAGTTAGTTCATATACCGCAACACGTAGAACCGCTTTTTCAACATGGTCAACATCCGCTAATGGGCGATCAACATGTGGTGCTATGTTATCATCAATACTGCTAACATTGGCTGTTACACCAGTAAACAATTGTTGAAAATAAGGAATGTCGAAACGACGCGCACTGTTCTCAGTCAAAAAATTTAATTCGATTTCAGAAACGTTATTTTGGCTTAGCTGCCAAGAGTAGACAGCTTGTACTGCCAATTCTCTGGCTTTTCTTCTAGGTGTTGGTTTCACAATAGTATCCTGTTATAACTTATCGAGCACATTAACCATTTCTAATGCACTTAACGCTGCTTCAGCGCCTTTGTTGCCTACTTTCAGGCCAGCACGATCAATAGCTTGTTCAATAGTATCTGTAGTAATAACACCAAATGCCACGGGTAAAGTATATTCCATTGCTACTTGTGCTAAACCTTTATTACACTCGCCTGCAACAAAATCAAAATGAGGCGTTCCACCACGGATAACAGCGCCAATAGCAATAATGCCATCGAATCCGCCTTTCGCAGCGATTTTTTTAGCTGCTACTGGCAGCTCATATGCACCAGGAACACGAATAACAGTAATATCGTTATCTGCAACATTTCCATGGCGTTTAAGTGCATCTACTGCACCTTCAAGTAAACTTTCAACAACAAAACTGTTAAAACGAGAGACTACAATGGCGAATTTCTTACCGGTTGCATCAAAGTTAGCTTCTATGACATTCATTTAAAAATCACCTACTGATAAAAATTTCGGCAATTCTAGCAAATTGCACGCCACTGAGGAACTCGTTTTGACAAATTTATACAAAATTAAACCGCTAAACTTGCTGTTTCACTTTGAGTAGCAGCACTTTAATCTGATTAAACTATTTTATTTGCTCGTGGCACATTAAGCGCCATTTTTGTATCATAGTGATATCTATACTTTACGTGCATATAATTAAAATTTTATGACTATTTATTTTTCTTCAAATAAAATACCGGCCTTGCATGAATTTAGCTTACATCAGCGACAAGCTATTTTAAGCTTGGCACAGGCTAAAATGTCTGCACCTGAAAAATTTATACTAAACATTATTAAGTTATCGTTATTGATACCACCATTTCTGTTTATTGCTAATTTACAAGGCTTTGCATTAGCAGCATCGGTGGCCGTTGTGTTAATAGCCTACTTTGCCTTATTAAGACCTATAATGTTGTATTTCGCACAAAAACATCTTGATAAAGCAATTGCCCAATACAAAAAAAGCGAACATTAGTTCGCTTTTTTCTTCTTTATTTTACTATAGATAAAACTACATTCCTTCTAGCTCTTCTAGGTAAGCGTCAATATTTTCTTCTTCTGCTTGGTCCACTTCGATAGGCGGATTACCATCGTGAACTTTAAATTCCATATTTTGAAAATAGGCATTTTTAACAAACTCGTACGGGTCTATTGCATCTTTTAGAATGCCTTCTTGATCGGCAAACGAAGCTCTAGCTTCCAAACCAATAATACCTGCACGCAACAAGTTAGGCCAAAAATCGATAATGGCAAGTGGCCAGTAATAGCTATCAACAAAGTCACCCACTTCTTCACGTACCGACGAAGGACCTAATGCGGGTACCATTAAAAATGGTCCGTCGCCAACTCCGTAACTGCCGAGTACTTCACCAAATTCTTCTTCTTTACGATTCCAGCCAAAATCACTTGCTGGGTCGAAAAACCCTAATAACCCTATGGTCGAGTTTAAAACAAAACGACCCGTTGATTTAGCCGCCTCGGTGAACTTTGCTTGTAACAAATGATTGATGATAGTTGAAGGTTCGTTCAAGTTCAGCGCCATGTTGTAAACACCTGAACGTAAATCCGTTGGCATATATTCCACATAACCTTGTGAAGCAGGTTTGAAAACATACTTATCGGCATAATCCCATGTGAAGGTCCAAAAAGGACGGTTTATGGCTTCGAGCGGATCTTTTGGATCAGATACGGATTGTTCTGACGAGGGTGTTGTCGAACATGCAGTTAAAAATAAAGTAAAGATTATCATTAACAAAATCTGGAAATTAAATGTCGCCTTCTTGTTCAAAGCAACTTTTTTTGATCTGTTCACTACAGGATCCTTGTTAGCTAACCGATAGTAAAATTAATAACGGTTAAAATAAAAATATTTTTAAAGGCTTGAGTTTATCACGACAGTATTAAAATTTTCATTTAAAAATGTAAATTTAATCGCAACTGACAATAACCAGTAAATAAGCACAGCAGTGTGAGTTGATGTAGAAGATAAGTACAAAGTAACTAAGTACTTAGCTACTTAGCTGATTTTTGGCGATGTATCGACAGTAACATTTCAGCTTCCGCTCTAGGTATTTCGCATTCACGCATAATTTCAGCGATGTCTGCGCCAAGTTCAACCAATTTTTGAGCGCGTGTGTATAGCTTATCTTCTGGTTGTTGATGGAGAAGTTTTTCTATGGTCTCAGCTTGAGCACTAAATTGCTCTTGAGCCATTTTTATACGGTGCTCTAGTTGTTTGCTAACTTGTTCATTTTCTAACTGGGTGTCATTACATTGTTGTTGGGTAGCCTCTAATGCCGACTGATTACTCGCAAGCAGGTTTTGTAATTCTATCAGCTGTATTTCTTGGCTTTGTACCTGTTGCTGCAAATTCTGAATTTGCTGAGAAAAGCGATTTTTAAGCGCCAATAACAACATGGCAACAAGCATCACAATGGCAAATGCGATTAAACTTATCAAGTTAGCAGGAATATTTTCCATAAGACTATTGGCTTCACTAGAAATTAAAGCCTGCATTAGCAGGCTTATGGGCTATCGTTAGAATTGTTTTAATTCATCCCATTCGTCATCAGACAGCAGTTTATTTAAATCGACTAAAATAAGTAGTTCACCTTCTCGGTTAGAAACACCTTGAATAAACTTCGCACTTTCATCGTTACCTACATTAGGCGCTACATCTATTTCTGATGCTCGTAAGTAAACCACTTCGGCAACACTATCAACTAAAATGCCAATGACTTGGGTATCCGCTTCAATGATCACAATACGCGTATTATCTGTTATTTCAGCAGATTCAAGCCCAAACCTTGCTCGGGTATCAATAACGGTTACAACATTACCACGAAGATTTATAATACCCATAACATACATAGGTGCGCCTGGCACTGGTGCTATTTCGGTGTAGCGCAATACTTCTTGTACTTGCATTACGTTAATACCGTAGGTTTCGCTACCAAGTTTGAAGGTTACCCATTGTAGTACTTCATCATTAATGTCTACACGTTCACTTGCATTGCGTCTTTCATCAGACATTCTGCTGACCTCTTTAAATTTCTGTTTTACTAAAGTACTTATGCACTAAGTATACTGGCAAGATTAAATTCATCAATTAATCTTACTTTATATTTGCGTTATATTTGCGCCTTTTTCCAATAACTTAATTAAGGAATCAACATCTAACAGTGCGCACATACGATTTTTAACTAATCCGGCAAGCCAAGGACGCTTGTTTGGGTATCTAACCATTTAACATCTTCTTGCTTAAGCGTTACCGTATCAACCAACTTTTCAGCCGACAAGCCCCATTCTGAATTATTAAGCATAATAATGTATTGATAATTAAGTGCTGAAAGTAGTGCTTGGTCGCATTTTTCTGGCATTACCCAAAGCGCAGTATCAACCACGTTAATCTTTTCTTCTCTATGCAGCATAACGCCTTTAAACCAATCAGGCTTACCCATAAGTGGCGTAGTTTTATTATTGCTGTGTATACCGCCTAATTCAACTAATGGCACAGCGATAATTAATCCAGCAACTTCGAAAAACATAGCTTGAAAGTCACCTTGACGATAACTCAGCGGTTTACTGTCAGCAAAGCCCCTAAGCTTTTACTTGTTTTAATTTCATTAACATTAGCTTTAACCGCTGCTAATGTGGGTTCATTAGTGATTGTTTTCGACTGTATTTCTGACGACTTATTCTTTGACGAAATGGGCTCAACGTCTATATCTTCTGAAGCTTTAGTTTCAACCTGCGTTTTTTCAAGTAAACTTTTATTGACCGCCTTTGCTGAGCTTAGTGGTTTAGCCTCTTCTTGTGCTGCAACTTGCAATAAATTGGCATTATTAAGTAAGCTCTCAAGTGGCTGTGCTTGTTTTTCTTTAACGGGTAACGTAGCTTTTTCTTTAACTTGCCGCGCTGGTTGTGGCTCCACTTCTTCTGTAAGCAATTCTGACAAATAGCTTTGCATTAATTTTTTACTAGCAGCTAAAGACTTTGACATGGGCTTACTTACTCTGTGTAGTTAAGTTAACTAAATAGGTTAATAAATCTCGATAAGCTATGACACCACGAGATTTCGCAGCATAGTCAGAAGGCACTTTTTGAGCGTTACTGGCATTTCTAAAATTGGTATCGATGGGAATGACTGCCGACCAAACATCCTCACCATATAATGTTAACAGTTTTTGATAAGTTAATATCGACGCTTTTGTGCGTTTATCAAACATAGTAGGCACAATAGTATATTTAAAGCCTGAGGGCTGCTGCGCTTGCATAATATCTAACGTTTTCATCATACGATCTAAACCCTTTAGCGCTAGAAACTCGGTTTGAACCGGAACAATAATTCTATCACTGGCGGCTAAGGCATTAACCATAAGTACCCTAACACAGGAGGACAATCGATTAATACATAGTCATATTCGCTATCAATTGCACGTAAAGCTTTTTTAAGTACTAAGCCCATACCGCCTTTATTACCGAGAGCGCGATCAAGTGTTGCTAACCCCATGGTTGCCGGCAATATATCAATATTGTCATAACTCGATGGACAAAGGCTTTGCATTATTTGCTCTTTGCTCGCTACTTGCATAAACAAGTCATACACACTCAGTTCCAAGTCTTCCGACTCAATACCAAAATAATAACTTAATGATGCATGCGGGTCGGTATCAACAAGCAGAACACGATGGCCTTGTTCTGCTAATAACCCAGCCAAGGCGATAGTGGTCGTTGTTTTGCCTACCCCGCCTTTTTGATTTGCAACTGTCCAAACTACCAAGTGTAATTCCTATTATTCATCATCTTTATTTTCCGGCGGGTTAGTGACTTCAGGGTTATTAGTCTCCGCTCTTGTTGTAATACGAATACCACCATTTTCCAGCCTAATAATACGAATTTCATCATCAACATCATCAGTATTAATGTTTTTTATCGCTTCTACGTCTTGTACTGAAATAGTTGGTGTCGCCAATAAATTGGCTTTTTCGAGACCATATTTAGAAATAGCAATAACAACACGACGGTTTTTTGCTCGACCTGTTGCTGTAGCATTGTCACCACTTGGGTAATATTGACCATACCCTTCTATCGCCATTCGGGCAGGGTTTAAGGTTAACTCTTCTAAAACTCTTAAAATAGCGGTTGCTCTAAATACTGATAACTCCCAATTAGAAGAGAATATTTCTGTTTCAATCGCTTGATTATCAGTATAGCCCCGCACCCGAATATAGTTGCTCGCGTCAGCAATAACTTGGTGAATAACGAGTAATATATCTTTAGCGGCATTAGTTGGCGAAGATGAACCACTAGGGAACAGCAAGCCGCTGTTTAATTCGATTTCTAACCAGTCACCGTCAATTTGTAATTGTGCGTAGCCAGATTCAACTAACTCGTATAAAGCTTCATGTAGGTCTTTCTCTAGAGAAGTTAATGTCGTCCCTACTTGAGCATCTGAGACGTTTGATAAGGTTACTTCACCGGTTACAAGTTCAGGTCCAGCGTCAATTAATATTCCATTACCGTATAAACGTTTTTTAGTTTTAGCACTGTTAACAGGTAAAATGTCATCACCATGCCCACGGTTTTTAGGCTGTTCATCGTTAGCTTGAAACACTTTACCAATCGATTCAGTCGCCGTTTCAAAAGGTTCTTCGTTGATCATTGCCATCGCGTAAAGCACGACAAAAAGTGCAAAGAGTAAGGTCATGTAATCTGCGTAAGAAACTAACCAACGTTCAACATTTTCATGTTCAACTAAATGACGTCTTGATCTGAGGCGGTTCATTGCTCTAACCGAAATGCCGATAATTTGTTTTCAATGGCATGTGGATTTTCTGCTAACGCTATGGCGATTAACCCTTCGGTCATCATTTCACGGTACATAGTTTGTTGATGCACAATAGCTTTAATTTTATTCGCAACAGGTAAATAAATAAGGTTGGCAAAACCAACACCGTAAATAGTTGCAACAAAGGCGGTGGCAATACCTTGCCCCAATAATTGTGGATCGGCTAAATTTGACATGGCATGAATTAAACCAAGTACCGCACCTAGAATACCTATGGTTGGACTGTAACCGCCCATTGACTCAAATACGTGAGCAGAGCGCAAGTTATGCTCTCTATACAAGTCTAAGTCTAACTCAAGTGAAACTCTTAAGTTTTCAACTTCAGCACCGTCAACAAGTAGGTTTAACCCCTTGTTGACGAAAAAATCATGTTCTTCTTCGGCGATATATTCTAATGATAAAAAACCAGATTCACGGGCTTTTTCAGCCCACTGAACAATCGACTCTATTCCCTGCTCAACATTATATTTAGGCGGAACAAACAGCCATTTTAATAATGTCATTGCATGTAAAAATTGACTTTGTGATGACTGCAACATAACGGCGCCCAGTGTGCCACCAAAAACAATAATGAATGCAGGTAGCTCTAACAGTGAAGAAACTGAGCCACCATCAATTACAAAGCCAAAATATATCGCCAATATGGCAATTAACAACCCTGATATACTTAGTTTATCCATGCTGTATTTCCTTAAGAATTGCAGATGGAAAGCTATCAATCGCCAGTGATTTTTCAGATATTCCTGCAACCGTTACCGCTTGTGGCATACCATAAACTACACAAGACTCTTCATCCTGTGCCCAAATAGTTGCCCCTTTGCTTTTTAATAATCGTGAACCTTCACGACCATCGGCACCCATTCCGGTTAATATAATACCTAAAACATTGCCACCAAAAACTTTAGCGGCTGAAGCAAAACTAATATCTACACTGGGTTTGAAAGCAATCCGCTCAGAATTATCTTCCAGTACTCTCAGCTTTGCTGCATTTTCTGTACCATCAATGACCATTTGTTTACCCCCTGGCGCTATATATGCGTGACCAGGCTTTAAAATGTCACCGGAACTTGCTTCTTTAATGGTTATTTTACACAGGTTATTTAATCGATTAGCAAACGCTAAAGTAAATGCCGCAGGCATATGTTGAACAATAACGATCGGCAAAGGAAAATCTTCTGGTAGCTGAATTAATAGCTGCTGTAAGGCTACAGGCCCACCTGTTGATGTTCCTATCGCTAATAATTTGTATTTTTTTGCTGAATTTTTACTTGCTAAATCGCTTTGGTACTTGGCATTACCGTCAGCAAGTTTAGAAGTGGGGTTATTGGTATTAGTATTCGTTTTCGCATCAACCGCAGCCCGAGAGCGAAAAGTAGAAATGCGCGGTAATACTGTACCTTTCTTTTTTGCCAGTTGTTTGACACGTTGACGCAATAAGCTTCCTGCGTCTTCTGTCGTTTTGGCTATTTCATTGAATTTTTTTGGCAGAAAATCTAACGCACCCGCATCTAAAGCCTCAAGTGTTGCTTTAGCTCCAGAGTGAGTTAACGAAGAAAACATAATAATAGCAGTAGGTGCTTTCGCCATTATTTGTTTAACAGCGTCAATGCCATTAAGCAATGGCATCTCTATATCCATGGTTATTACGTCAGGCTTTAGCGCAATAGCTTTTTCAACCGCGTCTAAACCATTAATAGCAACATCAACAACCTCGAGATCAGGATCATTATTGAGAATATCCGTTACTCGGCGTCGAAAAAAACTGGAGTCATCAACCACCAATACTTTAAAGGACATTTACAATCTACTTCCTGTCGTTGTTAATTTATTATCAAAACTGCTATGAACGTAATTTTTTATGCAATATCGATTTTTTCGAATAATATTTAAGCATATTAGGGACATCAATAATTAACGCTATGCCGCCGTCACTGGTTATAGTAGCACCTGCCATGCCTGGCGTGCCGTGCAATAATCGATCTAAAGGTTTAATAACCACTTCCTCTTGTCCAATTAAACTGTCAACAACAAAACCAATTTGTTGATTACCTAATTGTACAATCACAACATGACCGCGTTCTCGAGGCTTTTCAATATAATCGCGCACTAACCACTTATCGAGGTAAAATAATGGGATCGCTTTTTCGCGCACTATAATGGTTAACTGCCCATCAACGACATTTGTTTTGGTTAAATCAAGATGGAATATTTCATTTACGGCAGCCAAAGGTAAAGCGAAGGTTTGCTTACCAATAATGACCATTAATGTGGGTAATATGGCTAATGTTAATGGCACTTTAATTTCAAGTATGGTGCCAACCCCCATTTCTGAATCAATATTAACCGTACCATTGAGTTGGGTAATTTTTGTTTTTACTACATCCATACCAACGCCACGGCCTGAAACTTCTGAGATTTCAGTTTTAGTTGAAAAACCTGGCGCAAAAATTAAACTAAAAGCTTCTTTGTCAGTCATGCGTGCGGCCGCATCGGCGTCTAAAACACCTCGTTCGATCGCAATTTCTTTTAATTTATTTGCATTCATCCCTGCACCATCATCACGAATAGTCAGGAGAATGTGGTCACCTTCTTGTGATGCTGATAACACCACAACACCTTCTCGTGGCTTACCAGAGGCTTCGCGCTTCTCTGGTGATTCGATACCATGATCGACTGAGTTACGCACAAGATGCACAAGCGGATCGGCGAGTGCTTCGACTAAATTTTTATCTAAATCGGTTTCTTCACCTTCAAGAATCAGTTTAATTTCTTTATTTAAACTACGAGCTAAGTCACGTACTACACGAGGAAAACGCCCAAAAACCTTTTTAATGGGTTGCATTCGCGTTTTCATTACCGCGCCTTGCAAGTCTGTTGTTACGGCATCTAAGTTTGATACGGCTTTAGTTAAGTCTTCATCTTCTTTGGACAATCCAAGGCTAGTTAAGCGATTTCGAACGAGTACTAATTCACCTACCATGTTCATAATTTGATCTAAACGTTTGGTATCAACCCTAACGGTTGTTTCACCTTGTGATGGTTTTACCGGTGACGATTTTTTGTCAGTTGCCTCAGCGGGTTGATTAACCACTGGTTTAACTGTCGGCTTAACTTCAGGTTTTTTCGGTACAGATGCATTTACCGCCGGTGCTGATGGAGCGGTTTTTTCTATTGGTGCTTCAGGTACAGACGCTTTAGCGTTAGGCCCTTGTCCTTTGCCGTGTAACTCGTCTAATAATGCCTCAAAATCAGCATCATTTATTTCATCAGGTGAACTTGGTGCTGCTTTAGGAACTTCTACTTTAGGACTTTCTACTTTAACCGTTGCAGAAAATGCGCCTTGGCCATGCAGTTCATCTAATAACGATTCAAACTCGTCATCCGAAATATCATTACTACTTGCTTCTACAGGCTTAGCAACCACAGGCGCAGTTGGCGTTGGCGAACCGCCGCCATGAAGTTCATCTAATAAACGTTCAAATTCGTCTTCTGACATTTCGTCATTTGAATTAGCATTATTTGATGCAGGCACTGCAATAGGAGTTTCTACGACATCAGCTGTTTGATTGTCTTGAGCTTCAGGTTGAGATAATCGATGTAATTCGGCGATTAATGTAGGATCGGGGCTTGATAATGGTTCTTTATTTTGTACTTGCGCAAATTGTTCATTAATGGTGTCAAGTGCTTGCAGGATCACATCCATTAACGCTGAGGTAACAGCGCGTTGTTGATTTCTTAAAGTATCAAAAACATTTTCAGCGCCATGACAAGCTTCTACAAGCTCAGCAAGTGATAAAAAGCCAGCGCCGCCTTTTACGGTATGAAAGCCCCTAAAAATAGCGTTAAGTAATTCGGCATTATTAGGATCATTTTCAAGTTCAACTAATTGTTCCGACAAGGTTTCAAGTATTTCTCCAGCTTCGATTAAAAAATCCTGAAGAATTTCCTCATCTTGTTCAAATGACATTTAGTAACTCCTATTAAAAACCTAAACTTGATAATAAATCATCAACGTCGTTTTGATCTGACAGAACATCTTGGCGGTTTTCGCTGTTAATGATTGGACCTTCCACTAAGTTTTCGCCTACTTTAGGTAGATGGTTAGATTTATCTTTTTCTGATGAAATACCAAAAGCAGTTAACATATAAATTAGGCTTTCTTCAACTTCACGCACTAAATCTATAACTTTACGAATAACCTGACCGGTAATATCTTGAAAGTCCTGTGCCATCAGAATATCTGTCATTAAGCTATGAATTTTACTGGTCTCTTTTTCAGTCGTTTTCAATAAAACGTCAATATCTAAACATAAGGACTTAAACTCACTTACATCAAGTTCGTTGTGCATTAATTTTTGCCACAACGGATTAACCGTACTAATTTTCTTTTGAATACCGTCAACGACTGGAAATATTGCTTCAACCGCATCCATAGTTTTATTAGCGGCCGCTTCAGTATGACTAATAACAAAGTTTAACCTTTCTTTAGCATCAGGAATATCAGCTGTTGCTAAATCACTCAAGCGCTCATCAACATGAAAATTATTTAATGAGTCATGTAGTTGCCGGGTTAATTTACCTATTTCTGCGAACAATTCGTTGTTAATCGGGTTTTGTATTTCTGAAATTAACTCATTGGCTTTAGCTTGTTGGTCTGTTTCAATATATTCAACCAACAACTTTGCTTGCTCTAAAGAAACATGGACACTTGTATTTGTACTCATAAGACGGCCTTGCATAACAGAAATGATTAATTAACCGAGACGCTCGAAAATTTTATCAAGCTTGGCATTTAAGGTTGCTGCCGTAAATGGTTTTACGATGTAGCCATTAACACCAGCTTGCGCCGCCATGATAATTTGTTCTTTCTTAGCTTCTGCAGTTACCATTAAAACCGGTATATGCGATAAATTACTGTCAGCTCTTATTGCTCTAAGTAAATCGATACCTTGCATGCCTGGCATATTCCAGTCGGTAACAACAAACTCAAAATTACCATCTTTAAGCATCGGCAGTGCTGTGTTACCGTCATCAGCTTCTGAAATATTGGTAAAACCTAAGTCACGTAACAAGTTTTTGATTATACGTCTCATTGTTGAAAAATCGTCAACAACAAGCACTTTCATATTTTTATCCAAGGCACCCTCCGGTGAGAACATTTAAAAATTCTACGATGATATTATTTATTCTACTTAACTTTGCCAAGATTGCATACGAGCTTTTAATCGATGCATTGCTTGACTGTGTATTTGGCTTACCCGAGATTCACTGACATCAAGAACTTGGCCTATTTCTCTAAGGTTAAGTTCTTCATCATAATACAAAGACAGTACTAAAGCTTCTCGTTCGGGTAAAGAGGAAATACATTCGGCCAATGATTTTTTAAAGAAACTGTGTTCAATATTAGCATAGGGTTCATCAGGCTGTTGGCTGTGGGCAACTTCAATTACATCTTCACTCACACCTAAATCGTCAATGCCGAGTATTTTACCTGCACTAACATCATTCAAAATTTGATGGTATTCGTTAATCGAAAGTTCTAACTTTTCAGCCACCTCAAAGTCGCTTACGTCGCGACCATGTTCGGCTTCTAAATTTTTTATTGCTTCGCTGATCATACGACTATTTTTGTGAACTGAGCGAGGAACCCAGTCACCACGGCGAATCTCATCAAGCATAGCACCACGAATGCGAATACCTGCGAAGGTTTCAAAGCTAGCACCTTTGGTATTGTCAAAATTATTTGATGCTTCAAGTAAGCCGATCATGCCCGACTGAATAAGATCGTCCACAATAACACTGGCAGGTAATCGGGCAAGTAAATGATAAGCGATACGCTTCACAAGCACCGTGTGTTGTTCCAATAAAGCCGACTTGTCAACACTATAAGTATGTAGTTTTACCACTATAGCTCACTTTTTTGGTCGTTAGTGTTCTAGCAATTGCTCGATGAAAAACTCTAAATGTCCTGAAGCCTCTTTGGGCACAGGCCAGCTGATAATGTTTTTGGCGAGAGCTTTTAAGCCAATAGACGCTGGAGAGTCAGGATATGCTTCGACAATTGCTTGTTGTTTTCTCACTGATTTACGAATATTTTCATCGTAAGGAATAACAGCAACAAGCTCTAAAGTAACATCTAAAAATCTATCGGTTACTTTTGAAAGCTTGCCAAATAAATTTTGACCTTCTTTTGGACTGCGGACCATATTTGCTACGACTTTAAATTTGAATAAACCGTGGTCTCGGCTTAACAGTTTCATTAAGGCATAGCAGTCGGTAATGGAAGTAGGCTCGTCACATACAACCAATAAAACATCTTGTGATGCTCGACAAAAACTTAGCACCATATCGGAGATACCAGCGGCTGTATCAACAATTAAAATATCGAATTTGGTTTGCATATCACTAAAGGCGCGAATAAGCCCAGCATGCTCTGCAGGAGTTAAATCCACCATAGATTGTGTGCCGGAAGTTGCTGGGATAATGTTAATACCAGCGGGACCTTGAATAATAATATCGTCAAGTTCACACTCACCAGATAACACATGAGACAAGTTTCGTTGCACTCGCAAACCTAACATTACGTCCACATTCGCTAAACCTAAATCGGCATCAAGCACAAGTACGCGCTTACCTAATTGAGCTAAGGAAATAGCGGTATTTAATGAGACATTAGTTTTACCAACGCCACCTTTACCACCTGAAACTGCTATGACTTTAATATGTTGGGGATCTTGCATTTTTCTTAAGCCGCTCGCTTGATCTATCATCTAAGTAACTTCTCTATATAATACCAATTAAGATAAATATTCAATGGGTATAATTGCTCTGCCATTCTTTAGGCGACTAAACTGCAACAGCTGTTACGGGTGTGCGCCATGAAACAGCATTTGAGCGTTGAGACTTATTTGCCATTCTATCTGCAAGCGTAACTAATTTCTCAGCATTTGCAACCTTAATATCTTCCGGAACTCTTTGTCCATCAGTAAGATAGCCAATAGCTAAACCGTTTTGTAGCGATGTAGTGATTATTTCGCCAACACTAAGACTTTCATCTAGTTTAGTATATATACAACCGGCAAGTGGAATACGCTTAAAGCGTTCAACATTTTCTTGCATTACACGTTGCTGTGTATTGGCTGCTAACACTAAGTAGTTACGAATTCTAACACGTGCATTAGAAATTAAGGTAGTCAAATGCTCGGTTAGACGCATATCTCTTTGCCCCATCCCTGCAGTATCTATTAATATTAATTTCTTTTGTGAAAACTGTTGTAATAAGGTGTCTAGCTCATCGCCGTCATTCGCAAGTTTCACTTGGCAGCCAATAATACGACCATAGGTAGCAAGTTGTTCAAAACCAGCAATACGGTAACTGTCAGTTGAAATTAAAACGACTTGGTCAGCACCATGTGCTTGAGCAAACCTGGCGGCTAATTTCGCGATAGTCGTTGTTTTACCTACACCTGTAGGGCCAACAAGTGAAACTACACCACCGCGTTGAATAATATCATTATTAGTGGTGTTTAATTGTTCAGCTATAATATGCTTTGCTTGCTGCCATGCATCTTTTTCATGACTATTTGCAGGTATGTAACCCGCAATTTGATCAGCAACTTCTTCATTTAATCCCATCGCCATCAATTTATTCACTAAGACAGCACGCATCGGATCTTTTTGCGCCATGTCTTGCCACATTAAACCAGACATTTGATGTTCTAATAACTGGCGAATAGACGACATTTCTTTTTGCATGTTTTCAAATTCGCTGCCACTTATTTGACGTTCGCTATGAGACTGCACTTTTTGACCACTTGATAATGCGCTATCAAAAGCATTATGTAAACTTGAAGCGTTTGTTTCACCACCTTGTTGATGGTTAACATTTTCATTTGGCGAATCTATTCCCGAAGTTTGTGCTAAACGAGAAGTGAAATTTTTGAATTGTTGCTCAATATCTTGCTCAGGTGCACCCGGTTTTATATCTGCTTGTTTAGTCGATTTAGTGGCTGAGTTCTCTATATTACTATTAAATGCTCGTGTTGCAGGTGCTTTATCATAACCGTTTTGCTGCACTTGTCGGCTTAATAACGCCGCTAAACTATCTACGGGCACATCTGAGTTTTGCTGGGTAGCTTGTTGCGGAGCGCTACTAATGGCGACAGTGTCTTCAGCAATATCAACGCGACTTGCTGGTTGGGCATTATCTGAAGTGCTTGGTTCAAGGTTAAGTTGACCACGTTGTGAAGTCGATTGAGCAGGCTTGATATTTTGGTTGTAGTCAACCGCTGCCATTAACTCGACACCTTCAGCAATTTTTTTATTTGACATAATTACTGCGTCTACACCCAACTCGTCTTTAATTTGTGCAAGTGCGCTTCTCATGTCTTTTGCTACGTAACGTCTAATTTTCATCGCCAACCCTTATTATTCAGTACAACTACGTTGAAATATCTTTTTTACTGGCCGATAGCACTAACAATTTTAATTTGTTTGTCATCCGGAATTTCTTGATAAGAAATTACACGTAATCCCGGGATGGTATATTTCACAAACTTAGCGAGTACTGAACGTAAAATTCCTGACGTTAATAAAATTGGTGTATCGCCAGCCATTTCCTGCTGTTGTGCACCGTCTGTCAAAGATTTCTGTAATCGTTCTGCTAAGCCTGGCTCAATACCTGCGCCATCGTCTCCAGCCATTTGCATAGACTGGTGCAACATTTGTTCCAACTCTGGTGACAAAGTTATGACGGGTACTTCAACCGTTGGCCCAACTAATTCTTGGACTATAAATTTACGCAGCGTTATGCGAACAGCCGCGGTCAATACTTCAGGATCTTGGCTCTTAGGTCCGTATTCTACTAATGTTTGAATAATGCTACGCATATCACGTACTGCCACACCTTCGTTCATTAAGTTTTGTAATACTTTTACGATTGTACCTAACGAAAGCACATCAGGGATCAGGCCTTCAATAAGTTTAGGATAGCTCTTCTCAAGCATATCAAGTAAGTTTTGAACTTCTTCATGCCCTAATAATTGTGCGGTATTGTTGGTTAGAATTTGACTCAGGTGAGTCGCTAACACTGTTGCAGAATCAACGACAGTATAGCCAAGAGATTGAGCGTGCTCTCGTTGTTCTTGCTTAATCCATACAGCGTCTAAGCCAAAGGCAGGGTCTTTTGTTGCAATACCATCAAGCTTGCCAAAAACTTGGCCTGGGTTAATTGCTAATTCATTATCATGACGGATTTCTGCTTCACCTACAGTAACGCCCATTAGTGATATACGATAACTGTTAGGATCTAAATCTAGGTTGTCACGAATATGTACCGCAGGTACTAAAAAGCCAAACTCTTGTGAAAGCTTTTTCCTGACACCCTTAATACGGTTAAGTAATTCTCCGCCTTGGGCTTTATCTACTAGAGGAATAAGTCGGTAACCTATTTCTAGGCCAATAATATCAACATGGTTAACATCATCCCAACCAAGGTCTTTAACTTCAGCTTCTTGTTTTATGCTCTGCGCTTCTTCTGCATGGGTATCTTCAACCAATTGTGCAGCTTTAGCGACTTTATATTTATTACTAAAAAAAGCGATGCTACCTATTAGTATTGCAAAGGTTAAAAAGGCGACATGTGGCATACCTGGCACAATGCCCATAACAAACATAACACCAGAAGCTATATAAAGTGATTTGCCTTGCCCAAGCTGGCTACTAACTTGCTCGCCCATATCTTGAGAAGTGTTTTGGCGAGTCACTACGATTGCCGTACCAACAGATAGTAGAAGCCCTGGAATTTGCGCAACTAAGCCGTCACCTATCGTCAGTAAAGTATATATTTCAACCGCACTATCAAACGATAAATCATGTTGAACCATACCGATAATTAAACCACCAACAATGTTGATGAAAAGAATTAAAATACCGGCAATGGCATCACCTTTTACAAACTTACTCGCACCATCCATTGAACCATAAAAATCGGCTTCACTGGTAACTTCAACTCGGCGTTCTCGTGCTTGATCAGCGGTAATAAAGCCGGCATTTAAATCGGCGTCAATCGCCATTTGTTTACCAGGCATCGCATCTAAGGTGAAACGCGCAGTAACTTCAGCAATACGGCCCGCACCTTTTGTGACAACAACAAAGTTTATAATAATAAGAATGGCAAAAACGACTAAACCAACCGCGTAGTTACCACCAATAACGACGGAACCAAATGCTTCAATAACTTTACCTGCGGCATCAGGCCCTTCATGTCCTTCAAGTAAAACGACACGAGTACTCGCAACATTAAGTGCTAAGCGTAAAATAGTCGCAATCAACAGAACCGCGGGGAATGAACCAAACTCAAGCGGCTTTAAGGTATAAACCGTGATTAATAGTACGACCAGAGACAAAGCGATGTTGAAGGAGAAGAGAATATCCAGCAAGATTGCCGGCATCGGCAAAATAACCATACCGAGTGCAGCCATGACTAGAAATGGCGTGCCTAGACCCGAAAGAAGGTTAAGTTTTTGTTTCTTTATATTATTAAAAGTGGCGGCTAACTGCATGAGCTCTTAGGGATAATTTTTTGACATGTCTGATAAAAAGCAATAATCAGACCAATTCGAGAAAGCTTAGATAAAATATATAAGTTAAAAAGGGTCAGGTGGCCGCTGTCAGTAAAAGCAGTAGGTTGGAGGTTGAGAGTTAGAAGCTGCTAATGGCAGCTATCATCTTGTTAATAACTGCCATTATCTGACAGATAACAGTTAAAAATAAAACGCTTTTAATACCGGAATTCATCCGGAATAGGGAGATTTTTTGCAACCGCTTTTGGCCGACGTGCCTTGCCTTTTTTATGCGCATCTAATTGAAAGATAAACGCTAATATTTGTGCGACAGCAGCAAATAATTGTTCAGGTATTTCTTCATTAGGTTCTGCTGTGTAGTAAAGCGACCTTGCCAAAGCGGGAGATGTAACAATCTCAATATTGTGCTCTTTAGCAATGGTGCGAATATGCAGAGCCATTTCGTCAATCCCTTTAGCAACCAATACAGGTGCCCCGCCCACTGCAGCATCGTACTTAAGCGCTACAGAATAATGGGTAGGGTTAGTTATTACCACGTCAGAACCAGGCACATCTTGCATCATACGTCGTTGCGACATCTCATATTGCGCTCTTCTAACACGGCCTTTAGTTTCAGGGCTACCTTCTGAGTTTTTCATTTCGTCTTTGATTTCTTGCTTGCTCATTTTCAATTGACGATTGTGATTCCAAACTTGATATGGCGCATCTATAACAACAATAATGCCAATGGAAAGTGCTAATGCTAGAAACATCCACATCAGTAATGAAACAGCATGAGCAAAATTATTAGGAATATTTTCTGTGCTTAAGTTTACTATTTGATCAAACAAGCCACTTAACAGCAAATAAGCAGAAATAAAGACCACAAAAAACTTCAAAATGGATTTAATAAGTTCAACGTAGGCTTGCACCCCAAACATACGTTTAAAACCAGCCATAGGGGAAAGCTTGCTAGCTTTTGGTGTCATAGCTTCCCAAGAAAAACTAATGCCACCGAGGATCATATTACCAATTAATGCTGCAAAGACAATAATGATATGAATCCAAATAAAAGGCACTATTATCGCACTAACGCCATCACTTGCCACTTGATATAAGGCATGTACATCCATGGTTTCTTTTCGATTTAAGCTAAATAATCGGATCATCATCTTAGACAAGCCTGCAACCAGAGAGCTACCTAAAAGCATAATGGCTAAAGCGGCTCCAACTAAAACAAACATGGTGCCTAAATCTTTTGAACGGGCTATTTGGCCTTTTTTTCTGGCATCAGAGAGCTTTTTCGCCGTGGGTTCTTCGGTTTTTTCACCACTATCTGACTCAGCCATTAAGGTGCTGCTCCACAATCAATCAGGTAACAGCTAAAATCTAATGCCCGTTGCCACTGTAAAATGAAGTGGCTATAAAAATTACCCATGGTTAACCACATGATCAATAAACCAGCACACATGGTAATGGGAAAACCAATAGCGAAAATATTTAATTGTGGCGCTGCTCGGGTCATAATGCCAAATGAAAAATTAATCAGTAACATTGCCGTTAAAGGTGCTATTGCAAGTGATAAAGCGGTAGCAAACATCCATCCGCCCCACTCGGCAATTTCTTTAAATTTAATACTGGAAAAATCAGTGGCGGGAATAGGAATAGTGTCAAAACTGGCAACCACAAACTGCAAATAAGCTAGATGACCATCCATCGCCCAAAATAATAATGAAGATAATATTAAGAAGAACTGACCTACCGCTGGCACGCTTGTACCACTGGCAGGGTCGACAAGTGAGGCGAAGCCTAAGCCCGTTTGCATCGCAATAATTTGCCCTGCTAACGTAAAGGTATTAACCACCATCACGGTGACAAACCCTAACATTATGCCAACAATCATTTGCTCGCCAATTAATAATGCAGTTGCTAATGAAAACAAGTTATCAACACGAGTAGGCGGTAGTGCAGGCATAACAGCAACGGTAATTGCCAAACAAAAAAACAGTTTTACACGCCCTGGAATGGCTTTTGCGCCTAAGCCGATCATTGACATAACCATGGCTGAAATACGCGCAAGGGGCAACAAAAAGTCAGCCATGCTTTGGTTGATAACTGACTCAGTGAACTCCATGGTTAACTCACCACACTAGGAATACTACCAATCAACCTTATGGAGTAATCCATGAGTTTTTGAACTAGCCAATGTCCACCCATAATTAAGGCGAGTAAGGTAACAATTAAACGCGGTAAAAAGCTCAAGGTTTGTTCATTTATTGAGGTTGCTGCTTGAAAAACGGCCACAATTAAACCAACGATCAAACTGGGTACAATAACAGCACTCACCAGTATAATGACTAGCAGTAATGCATCGCGCAGAATATCAACAAATACCTCAGGACCCATTACGTAGCTCCCATACCATAGCTGGTTGCTAATGTACCTATGACTAAATTCCAACCGTCGATTAATACAAACAACATTAATTTAAACGGTAACGATACAATCATTGGCGAGAGCATCATCATACCCATCGCCATTAATATACTCGCTACCACTAAATCTATAATTAAAAAGGGGATAAACAGCATAAAACCTATTTGAAAGGCCGTTTTTAACTCACTAATAACAAAGGCAGGAATTATTACTGTCATAGGTAAATCAGTGGGCTGGTCAACTTGTTCAATACCAGCCATTTGCGCCAAAGTGTCGAGATCTTTAATACGCGTTTGTTCTAACATAAAAGCGCGTAAGGGCACTTTTGCTTTATTAATGGCTTCAACTGATGTTAATTGTTCTTGTAAATAAGGCTGAATAGCTCGTTCGTTTATTTCGTTATAAACCGGCGTCATAATAAATAACGTCATGAATAAGGTAATACCAATAATAACTTGGTTTGACGGTGTTTGTTGAAGGCCAAACGCTTGGCGTAAAATGGCCATCACCACGACAATACGGGTGAACGATGTCATCATAATAACCGCTGCAGGTATAAAGCTGAGCGCGGTCATAAAAATTAATATTTGTAATGTTACAGAGTATTCTTGTGAACCATCGGGATTAGTCGTTAATGTTAACGCTGATAATGAAAGGTCGTCGGCAGCAAAGCTGGTATTGCTAATGAGTAAAAACGACAAAATCGTAAACAGTAACGTTACGATTTTGTTTAACGATAATAATGACTTTTTACTTTTGTTTATCATACTTTTTTATCGCTTTTTGTTTGAGTAATTTAGCTATAGATTGTGCAAAGTCGACACTGTTTTCTTTGGCGGCTATTAAAGGTTCATCAAGCGTTTCGATTAAACTGATTTGCTGTGCGGTAACACCAAGCAATAGTTGCTTTTTACCTGCTTGCACCACCACTAATTTCTCTTTAGCACCTAAGTGTAAGCTCGTGACTATTTTCAAACCGTTGATACTGTGCCGTACACCCTGAAAGCGTTTTAATATAACCGCACTAATAACAATAACCACAAGTACCATGAGTAATGACAGAATCATGCTCATGGCGTCCATATTTGCCGTAACATGTTTACCGACTTCAACAGGCGCAGCTTTTGCTTCAACGGGGAGAGTTGGAGTTGTTGCTGCCAAATTGTTAAGTTTTTCTTCTGCAGGTTTTACAGCTTCTGAAACAACGTCGACCACAGGGGCAGTATTAACAACTTCTTCAGCATAGCTATTTGCCAATAAAGACAACCAGATAAATATTACTGATAATATTTTTTTCATTAGTCGTTATTTTAACTTTTTAATACGTTCAACTTGGCTAATAACATCCGTTAATCGAATACCAAATTTGTCGTTAACTACAACAACTTCACCATGAGCGATTAACGTGCCATTTACCAATACATCTAAAGCCTCGCCGGCAACGCGATCAAGTTCAACAACTGACCCTTGATTAAGCTGCAACAAGTTTCGGATACTAATATGACTACGACCTACTTCCATTGAAATAGTCACAGGTATGTCTAAAATAGCATCGAGTTTATGTTTTTCATCACTTGAGATAGTTTCACTATCTTCTTGTAAGTCTTCTAATTCAACAGTTTCAGCAGCCTCAGACGCGGCTTGCTCATCCATTGCTTCATCCCACTGACTTAAATCGTCTTCGTTATCTTTACTCATGCTGCTTTGCCTCAATTTTCATCGCGTAGCGTCAAAAAATCCACGCTACTCGTTTGTTATTACTTATTATGCAGTTATGCGATTTTTACACCACATTTAATAAAATTATTTAAATACGCTATTTTATAGGGTCGATTATAAGTCGTCTTCTAATAAGTGTAACTCTGCATCATTGTCTAAACGCTTACCGCCTTTGGTTAAAATGGTAAGTTCTGATTTAACTTGTTCAGGGCGTTTAATTTTTGATTCTATTTTCAATGCTAAATTATCACGACTACGGCCTAGTTTAGCTCTGAATGAGGGTAAATTTTCAACTAACACCGTAATATGGTCTGGCATTTCAATCGGAATAATATCCCCTGCCTTTAAATCCATAATTTTTTGTAATGACAATTTAACTTCTATAAATTTTGTTGATAGCTCAACCGGTACGTCCATAATTTCATCGCGTAGTGCCTTCGACCAGCGCATGTCAGTATCTTCTTTATCACTTTGCACACCTGCGTCAAGCAATTCACGAATAGGCTCTAACATAGAGTAAGGCAGGGCTACATGAAAATCACCACCACCACCATCGAGTTCAATATGAAACGAGCTAATAACGACAACTTCTGTCGGACTAACAATATTGGCCATTGAAGGGTTAACTTCTGAATCTAGGTACTCGAAAGAAACATCCATCACTGGCGACCATGCTTCTTTGTAATCTTCAAAGATAATTTTAAGCAGCATTTGTACTATACGACGTTCAGTCGGAGTAAATTCACGCCCTTCTATTTTAGCGTGATAGCGACCATCACCACCAAAGAAGTTATCCACCAAAATAAAAACTAATCGCGCTTCCATGGTGATTAATGCAGTACCTTTAAGAGGTCTAAAACGCACCATATTCAAACTAGTGGGTACAAATAAAGTATGCACGTACTCACCAAATTTGATCATTTGGATGCCGTTTATAGAAACTTCAGCAGAGCGACGCATCATATTAAATAAGCTAATACGCATATGGCGAGCAAAACGCTCGTTAACCATCTCCAGTGTTGGCATACGTCCGCGCACAATGCGATCTTGTGAAGAAAAATCGTAATCAGACGTTCCCTCGGATGAGGAAAAATCTTCTTCAATATCTTCTTCTTCAACATCATCTACACCGTGTAAAAGTGCATCAATTTCCTCTTGAGATAATAAATCACTCACTCGACAGTCTCTTTATCTTGTTAATTTAGTTACGCTGTTCATCACGTGTACTATTGAACTATTTTCTTAACGTTTTATTGCTGTTCTAGTCGTTCAAAAAAATGCATTCAATTGCACCCTGTTAAACATTTTTATTGCATAACAAAGCCAGTAAATAGTACTTTTTCGACAACTTCACTACCTTCAACTTCGGTCATTATTTTATGCACTTCAACTAATGCTGATTGCTTTAAAGACATTTTACCCGCACTGGTTGCTAAGTCATCAGCACTTGACCGTGAAAAAACGCCCAGTAATGTACTTTCAATAAGGGGTATATGTTTTTTTGCTGCTTCTTCGTTTTCCGCACCTCTAATAAGCAGTTGCACTCGAATTTCAACAAAGCGATCTACTGCATTACCAGGTACATTGAAACGAAAGGGTCTTGGCAAAGGAACATACAAAGCCGTACCAAGTTCAGCATTTTCTGCAGGTGCGCCAGACGCCTCTCCTGCTGCATCAGCGCTTAATTCACTACCGCCGCTTGCTTGTGCAGTTTCATCTTCACCACCGAGCATAAAAAATGCAGCTCCGCCGCCAGCAGCAGCTAAGATAACAACAATAGCAATTATAATAATCAGTTTCTTTTTCTTACCTGAATTATCTAGCTCAAGTTCTTTTTCGTCAGCCATGTTCCCTACCTTTGAATATTTTTTAAAGCACTTGTTAAACTATATCGTTGAATAGCTGCTAAACCAAAGAGTTTTATCAAGTATTATGGGTGTATTAATGAATTAAGCATAGTAATCCACACCTGTTGATGAAGCTTTAACCACATCAAGCACTACATTATCATTTTCACTGAAGTTACCTTCACCCGACTCTTCATTTGTACCACTATGATTTGCTTGTTCAAAACCATCGCTATTTTGCTCTTTTGCCTGGCGCTGCTCAATATTTGCATCGCCAACATCAACACCATTTTCAGCTAACATATCTCGTAGCTTGCCCATGTTTTGCTCTAAGGCCTCTTTTGCTTGTTGGTTTTGAACAATAAACTGCACCGCGGCTTGTTCATTTTGTAAATTCACTCTGACATGAATATTACCCATTTCTGGTGGATCCAGTTGAATCTCTACTTGTTGTATTTTCTGGTTGATCATTACCATTACTTTATCTTTAACAGCATCAGCAAAATCTTTGCGATAAATAGCAATAGTTTCGGTGTTCAACGCGGTGATTGATTTTTGTGCTTGTACGGTATTGGTTGTTAATTGATTAATTGTATTTTCAAAACTTTGTTCTTGATGTGCCGCTAACTCTGCAGCATTGGGTATTGTTCTAGCAGCCTGTGCGTCTAATGTATGATTAATGGCAGGATTGAAAGTTGAAGCGACTTTATCAGCGTTCGGTGCCAGTTTCTCGCCTTGGCTTTTCATCAATGCTAGCTCATCATCCGCATTGTTGGCTAGTTTAGTGGCATCATCAAAAGCGACACTCTTTTGAGTTGCATCAATTTTTTGCTCAACTGTTGGTGCAGACGATGCAGATATTACCGCAGCGGTACTTTGATTAATCTGACGAGGTTGAGTTGACTCGTTAGCATTTGCTCGATTAAGTTCTAAAGCACCCGCTTGTGTTAACTCTGCAGTTTGCATTTTTACCGGTTCACTTTCACCTGTTACCACTTTGTTTATAGCGTCAGGTGCTTTTTTAACGTCTTCAACAGTAAATGCTTTAGCATTAATGTCATTACTTTTTTGTGACTCTTTTATATTAGACACATTAGATATATTAGACAATGACTTAGCATCTTGCTCTGTTTTTAAAGCCGCTTTACTTTCATCAGCTACAAGCGCGGCATTAATTTGCTTTGCTAATAAATCCTGATCGATAACTGTATTTTTACGCGTTAATTTTTCGGTAGTTCCGGTGTTTAAAACCTCTGATTGAACAGGAGAAATAACGCTATTATCGGCTGACTTCACTACAGCATTTTTAGCAGCATTTTCGACCAAGGTAACTGCCGTAACTTTATCTGTTGTAGTTGCTATTTGCTTTTCTTTATTCTGTATATCACTTGCCACAGTATTAGTTATAAAGTCGGCGGCTATTTTAGCCGTTGAATTATCTGTGACATTGGTATTACTTGCTTGCACACTAACTTTACTGTCAGTAGGCAATTGTGTATTCGAAGTGTTAGACAAGGCTTTATTTTCTTGAACTTCGGCAGCTTTACTTTGCTCTAACGGCGTCGATACTTGACTATTTGTTGCTGACTTTGTTAACAGTTGTTGTGCACCATTTAGCATTTTCAACAGATCAACAGCATCATCACTTTCAACTTTTTGAGCGACACTCTGACCTGTTTGAGATTCTTGAAGCACTGAATTAGCAGCCGACTTATATGAACTAGCGATAGCACTATCATTATTTGACGTTTTAACATTTGTAATAACACTATTTTTATCTTGCACGGGCACAACAGGCAAAGGTACTGGCAGCGTATGCTCGTCTCCTTTAATCTTTACTACAGGTTCAACTGCCGCTAATAATAGTTCTCGAACTTTTTCTTCTACCGATATCGGTAAAGGTTCTTTATAAACACTCACCTCCAATGGTTTAGTCACCAAAGATTCATCATCTATTGGTAAGGGCACAGGTAAAGTATGAGCATCATCGTTTATAGCTTTTTCAGCGATCAACTTTGCCGACATAGTTTGATTATCAATAGGAAAAGATATTGGTAAATTAGAAGATTTGTCAGCAGCTGTTGATTTTTCTATTGATGTTTCATCATCTATCGGTAAGGGCACGGGTAATGTATGAGCATCATCTAGGTTCTTGCGTTTAATCTTAATAGCGGGGTCATCACTAAGCGGTTGCTGTTCTGCCGCTTTAGACACAAGATTGCCACCTTGATTATTTTTACTCTCTGAGTCAGTGTTATTTTTCTTTGGATAATGCTGCTCCATCGCATCAGAAAACGCATTGCCTTTAGTTTGATTTTTGTTGGATACATCTCCCTTCCCCCCTGAAACATCTAGGGTTTGGCTAACATCAGAAGACAAAAAATTTACTTGATACATAACAAAGCTTTCCTAAATATAAACAATAAGCGCAATTTAATACGTAACTCTCTCTTGTTAACTAAGCAAAAATCATTCCAAAACCAGCTTGATTAGCTTTAATATTAGAAATTTGTTACTCAGACAAATAGGAATTAAAAATAGGCAGTTGGTGAAGTAAAATAAGATTTATCTGTGACGACGAACAAATTGCTGGGTAGCAATTTCATCAAACATTTTTTGTTCTTGTTTATTAGCGGCAAGTTGTAAAGTAGCCAATTTTTTATCGCGCAATAATTCTACAGCTTGTATTTTACGTCTTTGTTCTAACCATTGTTTTTTTCTTGTTTCAACTAACGCTTTGGCTTGATGAACTGCAATTTTAACTTGTTGAGAAGCATTATCTAATTTGGCAATAAAGGCATGAAAATGGCTATATGTCGCACTATCTATACCTTCTAAAGAACGCTGATTAAGTCTGCGCATATATTCCAAACGATAGTCACTGACATTTTTTAAACGGTCTTTATTTTGTTGATAGTCAAGTTCCGCTAATTGTAATGCTTGCGAGGCTTTTTGCTCTTTATCAAGCTCAAATTTATATAAGGTATTTAACTGTTTCATGCTGTTATTACCTTATTTATTGTTGTGCCGTTTGGCTTTGTTGAGCATGGGCTTGTGCCGCCGCGAGTACTTCTTGCAACTGCGTTAAACTCTGATCATACGGAATAATTTCAAGCATTTTTTGCTGTAAGAAAAACTGAATAACGGGCTGTAAATCTATGGATTGATCTATTCTTGGATCGGTACCTCTGCTGTAAGCACCAATAGAGATTAAATCTTTGTTTTCTTGATAAAGCGAATACACTTGGCGTAATTGTCTAGCAAGTTGTTGGTGTTCTTCACTGGTTACCATTGGCATAACGCGGCTGATAGAGCCTTCAATATCAACTGCGGGGTAATGCCCAGCATCGGCCAATTTTCTAGACAATACAATGTGACCATCTAAAATAGCACGAGCAGCATCAGCAATAGGATCTTGTAGGTCATCGCCTTCGGTTAAAACAGTAAAAAATGCACTAATCGAGCCTTGGCCATCGCCGCCATTACCTGCTCGTTCAACCAATTGAGGTAATTTAGAAAAAACTGATGGTGGATAACCCTTCGTTGCTGGTGGCTCGCCTACTGCTAGGGCAATTTCACGCTGTGCTTGCGCATATCGCGTAAGAGAATCAATCAGTAATAAAACATTTAAACCTTGATCACGAAAATATTCACTTATTTGAACCGCAGTTTCACAGCCCTTTAGTCGCATTAATGGCGAATTATCGGCGGGAGCGGCAACCACAACAGAGCGTGCACGACCTTCCTCACCTAAAATCTCTTCAATAAACTCTTTAACTTCTCGTCCACGTTCGCCAATAAGTCCTACAACAATAACATCGGCATTAGTTCCTCGTGTCATCATACCTAACAATACACTTTTACCAACACCGGAGCCGGCAAACAAGCCCATACGCTGACCAACACCAACCGTAAGAAAGCTGTTGATTGAGCGCACACCAACATCGAGTGGTTCGGTAATTGCACGTCTTGATAACGGGTTAATAGGTTTACTGTCGTAATGATAAGTCTCAGATGCTTTAATTGGGCCTTTACCATCGAGTGGCTTACCCACACCGTCGATAACGCGGCCGAGTAAATCCATAGATAAAGGTAATCGGGCTTTGGTAGATAAAGGCACGACACGTGCCCCAGGTAATACGCCTTGTAAACTCTGCTCAGGCATTAAAAATGTTGTGTCTTGTGAAAAACCAACAATTTCGGCAATAAGATCACCTTGCGATGTTTCGACTAAACACTGGCTGCCCACGGGCGCTTTAACCCCAACCGCTTCTAACGTTAAACCAACAACACGCACTAAACGTCCGGCAACAGAAACACTTTGCGGATGAATAAGTTTTTCACAGTTTTTTAAACGTTCAGTTATGCGATTTATGTCAACCATAGATATTTACGCTTTTTTAATTAATTTACCGGTGCAACTTGTATTGGCTTTATGTTTATTGTGCTTATGTTGTTAGTAAAGAGTATCGCTTAAATCAGGTAATAACGACTGTTATTAAGGACATAAATGCCAACCTATAAATATTCTTTAAACTTTCATTAGAGATGCATTAGACATACATTAAACATTCAAGCCGAGTTCGTGTTTCAAATAATTGACGTTTTAAAGCAAAAATTATTGATGTAAAGCTTCTTGCAAAAAAGATTCCAACACTTCGTTTAAGCGCGATTTTACACTGAGGTCAATATTCGATGTACTGTTTTCTATTTGACAGCTACCTGGACTTAATTGTGGAGCAGCAAGCAATCGCCAGCCTTGTTCTTTGATATGTGTTGCACCAAATTGTTGTTCAACCAATTTAATGTCTTGTGGGTTCAATAAAATTTGCGTTTGAGACTCTTGCCCTGGCAACGCTTTAATACCTTCTGCAATGGCTGATAAAAGTATATCAGGGTTAGTTTTGGCTTCATGCTTGGTTACCGCTTGGGTTAATTGCACTACTAACTGTAATAATTGCGCTTCAACATTTTTTTCAACATTGAGTAACGGTTGATGCAATTGATCTATTAGCGCTTGCATCGCAGCAATTTGTTGTTCGCTGGTTTCTTTCCCTTCGGCTAAACCTTGCGCTATACCGTCTTCATGCCCTGTGGTCACCCCTTCTGCATGACCGCTGGTTTTCCCTTCTTCTAAGCCAACAGCAAAGCCTTCTTCTTTACCTTGCGTGAAGCCTTCGTCAAATGCGGCCTGACGAATGTCTTCTATATCTTGCGCGGTAAGCGGAACGGGTTCATCAATTTCAGTTTCTTCAGGCGGTTCGTAACGCCAGTTGCGTGCTTTACCCAGTGCATTAGTTTGCTCTTGGTTTTCATCAAAGTCTGACCGTACATTAGGCACGGTCCAAGTATCTACGATGTCAGATTTTTTTGCGTCAGCTTTAATAGACTGTTTTTCTATCGGGTCTTCACTGCTTGGCGTTGAATCAATTGACATTATGTATCACTCACTGAGGCTAAATTATAAGAATTCATCGCCACCGCCACCGCCACCTAGCATAATTTCACCAGAGTCAGATAATCGACGAGCAACGGCCAATATTTCTTTTTGTGCAGCTTCAACTTCACTAATGCGCACAGGCCCCATGGCTTCAAGATCATCAGCTAACATTTCAGCGGCACGTTTAGACATATTCGCCATAATTTTTTCTCTTAAGGCTTCATCAGCACCTTTTATCGCTTTCATTAACGCGTCTTGCTGTACTTCTCTTAAGATGGCTTGAATACCTCGGTCATCTACATCGGCAAGGTTTTCAAAGACAAACATTAAGTCTTGTATTTGTTGACTCATTTCTTCGTCATGTTCACGAATTGAATCCATCAACAAGCCTTCAACATTTGTATCTAGGTAGTTCATTATATCTGCTGCTGCTTTCAAGCCGCCCATTTTCGCTGCTTGTGCACCCGCTTGACCAGCAAATTGTTTCTCCATGATCTCGTTTAATTCTTGTAATGCCGCCGGTTGAACTTCTTCTAAATTGGCGATACGCATCATAAGATCTAAACGCACTTTATCAGCAAATTGTGTCATTATTTCTGCTGATTGTTCTGGATCTAAATAAGATAAAACAATCGTTTGTATTTGAGGATGCTCATTACGAATAATGTTAGCTACTTGTTTAGAGTCCATCCATTTTAAAGAGTCTAAACCTTTAGCGCCTCCGCCCATGACTATTTGGTCAATGAGGTTGCCGGCTTTATCTTCACCTAATGCCGCAGTTAACGCTTTACGAACAAATTCTTCACTTTGGAAACCAATAGTAGAGAAGTTTTGAATTTCGTTGATAAACAATTTATGCACAGCGGTAATTTTCTGTTGAGAAAAATCTTCCATACCGGCCATGATCATGCCCACTTTCTGCACTTGCTTGGGCTCTAAATGTTTTAGTATTTGTGCAGCATCTTCCTCTGAAAGACTTAATAATAAAATCGCGGCTTTTTCGCCACCATCGAGTTTATTAATGTCAAATCCAGACGGTTGCTGGGTTGATAGTTCTTGGTTTTCATCACTCATCTTCGTTCAACCAACTTTTAACTACTTGCGATGATAATTCTGGCTCATTTGCCACTAAAGCACGTACGGCTTTTAAAACATCTTCATCGCGATGTAAATCAGGTAATTGTAAACTACCATCTGGGGCAAAGCCAACGGCGCCAGCATCAAACTCAGCGGTTAGCATATCCATGGTTTCATCACCTAAGTCAATATGACTATCAAGCGACTTATCACCATAATCACTCGGTGTTTGCTCTGGGTGAATTAGGCGTTTTAACATTGGGCGTACGACTGCAAAAAATAATACTGCAATCAAGATTACCGCGCCAACTAATTTAGCATATTTATATACCGTTGGATCTTTCCATAGTGGTACAGCTTCAACCGCAACAATTTCTGGACGAGAAAATGGCAAAGTAACAACATCTAATGAATCGCCACGCTGTAGGTTAAAACCAATACTGCCTTGTAATACACGACGAATATTAGCTATTTCTTGTACAGAGCGTGGTGTTGGCATAGCTTCACCTTCAGCATTCACACCCGGAATATAATCTAAGGCAACTGAAACACTAATACGATGTATAACGCCCGTTTGCTGTTTAGTGTAGCTGATCGCTTCGTCTAGTTCATAGTTGCGAGTTGACTCTGAATGCTTACGACCCGGCATACTGCGCTGTTGTCCGTTGCCAGTTGCATCTTCAGGGATATTACTGTCAAGCGGTGGTTGGTTAGTTAACGCACCCGGTATACCTCCAAGCATGCCTCCGATAGTGCTATCTTCAACTTTCATTTCACTACGTAAAGCGGGTAAGTCTGAATTATATCGGCGTTGTGTTTCTTCTGTGTTAGTAAAATCCATCGCCACATCAACTTGTGCGGTGTAATTACCTAAGCCAACAACAGGAATTAAAATTGAGTCAATTTTTGACATGTATTCAGATTCACGCTTTTGTTCTATTTCAAACTCTTTACGAGAGCGAGATGAAACAGAGTCTTGTGAACCAGAATTTAATAAACGACCATTTTGGTCGGTTACCGTTACACGATTAGGATCTAAGTTTTGCACTGCTGAAGCAACAATATCAACAACCGCATCAACTTCTTCTTCAGATAAAAGGCGGCCGCGGCGTAAAGTGAGTACTACAGTAGCTGAAGGATTTTTCTCACGTTTAGCAAAAACATTTTCACGCGGAATAGCTAATAATACCCGAGCACGTGAAATAGACTTTAATTCTTCAATCGTACGGGCGAGCTGTTGCTCTCTTGAATGTTTTAAACGTTCACCTTCTAGGCGTTGACTTACACCAAAGCCCATATCCTGCATAAGAATTTCGCTACCTTGAGATGGAGCATCAGTAAGACCTTCTCGAGCAAGCATAAGTTTAACGTTTTGATATTCATCGCTTTCAACAGATATAGTGTTATTTTCTTGACGATAATCCACTTTATTGCTGTCAAGAAAGTCCATCGTTTTAATTAATTGCTCGGTTGGCAATTTGGTTAAAAAACGATATTCAGGTTGATTCGCTAACATGATGACAAAAATGGCAATAGCAAAACAAATAGCTAGTGCAATGACTATTGTCATTTGACGGAGAAAATCAACATTGCCCATGGCACCGGCTAAACCTGACTTTTGCTCACCAACGGTATCATCTGCTCCGTCGCCAGCGACTAAATCGTTGTTACCATCGGCTAACATTAAATTTGTATTGTCTGTTGTATCGGCCACTTATTTATCTCCGCGTAAAACTTGTTTTATTTTTAGCAACTGGAGCTAAACCGGCATGCTCATAATTTCTTTATAAGCTTCAACAAACTTATTTCTGATCTGAACGGTTGCATCAAAAGCAATACCCGCTTTTGAGCCTGCAATCATAGTATCGGCCAAGGTAACACTGCGATCACCCATTTCAAACGCTGTACGTTTTGCACCAACATCTTGTTGTAGTTCATTAACATTATTTATTGCATCTTTTAACAAGCTACCAAAGTCACCACCAGCTTTACTGACTGGAGGCGTACCCATGCCATTTTCTTCACCGATAGGAAGTCTGTTCCCCATCGCTTCCATCGACATGCTTTGCATTTGGGCGTATAAAGAATTAGTTTTAATATCCATGGCTATCTCGCTTGCGTCAATTTCTTGTTACTTACTATTACCTATGGTTAAAGCAAGCATAGTGCCAAGCTAAAAAATAAAGCGAAATGGCAAGAAAAGCCTAATAAAATTACATTTTAAAATAATAAAAAACACTTATAAATCAACAGTAAAAATCAAATTATTTAAAACAAAAAAAACGACGTTAAATACGTCGTTTTTCAGTTTAATCTCGATATTTAATTAACACTTTGTTAATTTTAACCTGTAATTAAAGTGGAATTTGAATACCACTATCACGCATACGGGCAATTTTATAACGTAATGTACGAGGGCTTATTCCCAAACGTTCGGCAACATCTTTGCGGCTTCCTCGACAAGCATGCAAAGTGTCTAATATGATTTGGTGCTCTTGTAATTTAAGTTCACTGCCGAGTTTGTCAGCTTTTGAAGCGTCAACGGTGTCACTTTGCACTTGAGGCGTTTCAAAGTTATCAATCAGTAAGTCATTAGCGTCGATACAACGATCACTTTGTAAAATCAGTGCTCGTTGAATAACATTGTCTAATTCACGCACATTACCTGGCCAAGCATAGGCGAGTAATTTACTGCGAGCTGCTGGTGTGAATTCAGGAATAACATTGCCATCTTTTTGACAAATGCGCGAAATAAGATGGGTTGCTAAGGGTAAAATATCATCTCGGCGTTCATTCAACGGTAACCATGATAATGGGAATACATTTAATCGGTAATATAAATCTTCTCTAAAAACGCCTTCTTTAACAGCATCTTTTAAGTCACGGTTACTGGTTGCTATTACTCTAACGTCTAGGTTAATTGTTTTACGTCCGCCAATACGCTCTACTTCTCGCTCTTGTAAAACACGAAGAATTTTTGCTTGTAAGCCTAAATCCATTTCGGTAATTTCATCAAGTAGAATAGTGCCACCTTGAGCTTGCTCGAACTTACCAGGACTAGCTTGAATAGCGCCCGTAAACGCGCCCTTTTCATAACCAAATAAGGTTGCTTCAAGCATATTCTCTGGAATTGCCGCACAATTTATTGCGACAAAAGGGGCTTGACTGCGTGGTGAGTAATTATGAATATATTGTGCAAGTACTTCCTTACCTGAGCCACTCGGCCCGAGTACCATAACGGAAGCTTCTGTATTTGCTACCTTTTTAGCTAGTTTGAGTAGCTCAAGACTTTGCGTGTCAGCAACCACTGGGTCGCAACCGTCATTTGTTTGTATTTGTACATACTGGCTGACCATATTAAGTAAAACTTCTGGCGCAAAAGGTTTAGCCATATAATTACAAGCACCGTCTCGCATTGCTTGTACAGCATCATCTATAGTGCCGTAGGCAGTCATAATTAATACCGGTAATTTAGAGTGATTATTGCGTATACTTTTTAATAACGATAGTCCTGACATGCCGCCCATTTGGACGTCACTAACCACTAAATCGACCGCATGTGACTTTAATTTTATAAGCGCTTCTTCGCCAGAGTCAACGGCGACACATTGGTAACCTGCTAACAACAAAGTATCAACTAATGCTTCTCTAAGTCCAGCATCGTCTTCGACTACCATAATTTTACTTGTGGTCATTACTAAGCTCCTTAGACATAAATGTTGCTTGATCATTTTCAGACATTATTGGCGACGAATTATCACCAATTAATAAAGGTATTTTGATACAGAAATGTGCGCCTTCACCGGGTTTACTGATTAAGCTAACCTCGCCTTGATGGGCATTGGTGACTGATTTTACTACCGCTAAGCCCAAACCTGTACCTTGGCTTCTAGAAGTATAAAAAGGTTCGAATATTTTATCGGTTAGCTCAGCACTGATACCTGGGCCATTATCTTTAACGCTTATATAAGCAAATTCGTCATGACAGTAAGTACTAATATCAATAACCGCATTTTCTTTAATGACCGATAAACTATTGTGTATTAAATTTTGTATAGCACCTGATAAGGCACTGACATTACCTAATATTTCACAACTAGGTTTACACAAAAATAAATTAACTTTTGCGTTAGCTTGACTAACTTGAGGCTCAATGGCTTGTTTAGCTTGTTCAATAAGTTCGTTAATATTAACGGGTTCAACAACCGCTTTGCTGCCACTTTTTGCAAACAACAACATGTCATTAACCTGTTGTTCAAGATCATGTAAACGCAACATGAGTTTTTCTTGAAAATTTACTCTAGCGCCATCATCAAGCTTTTTGTTACGCAAATTAGCGCCGTATAACATAGCTGCTGACAATGGTGTGCGAATTTGATGCGCTAATTTAGACACCATTCGCCCTAAAGATGAAAGACGTTGAAGTTGTCCTAACTTATCTTGTAACAGTCGAGTTTCGGTTAAATCGGTGATCATGATCAATTGTCCTGGCTGTCCACCAAGTGCTGTGATCTCTAATTTGACACGACGACCATCATTTAAAGAAACTTCATGCCAATCATCCGCTCTAGGTTTAAAAGAACGTTTGATCACATTAAACCAAGCTTGGCCTAAAATAGGCTCGTCTAGTAAACGTTGCGCTGTGTCGTTCATTTTAACAACAATACCGTTACCATCGAGTATAATCATACCCGTTGGCATAACATCAATAACGTGTTGCAGTTGTTTATTTTGTTGACGTAAAAACGCCAATTCTCCAGGGTAATTTTCGTTTTCTAGTCGAGTTGATTGATCGTGTTTTACATTAACCTCATCAAATGAAGTGAATACACGATTCAGCACAGTGTTGGCTGAAGAAGAGTTGGTCGATGTCGAAAAGGCTAGTGCCATAATATTTACCCAAGTAAAGAAGTACACCCAGATAAAGCATGAATTATGCCAATCGATTAAAATGTTATTTTTCAGTAACTAAAGCTATTAATCGAGCTAAAAAATGTTGTCAATAAAATGGCTGAAAAATAATCATACAGGTATATTCAGTCGTTTGAATAAGCGTAAATATTAAATATTAGCTGAGAATAAATAGCAGTTTTAACTGATTAATATTGTCTACATGCTATAAAAAAACGCCATTGTTATTATAAGTATTATAATAACAATGGCGTTTCAATTAACTCACTAAAGTGAGTTTGTAAGATATATTAGCGGTAGCTGATGCTGATTACATAGCGCCTATTACATGTTAGAAATTACATGTCAGGTAATACATAAATAGATACCCGTATTAGCTAGCCTTTTGGAGGTTATACTTACGCATTTTTTCAACAAGCGTGGTACGGCGCATATCTAAAAGCTCAGCAGAGCGAGCGACGACCCAGTCATTTTTATCTAAAGCTTGCTTAATTAACGACACTTCAAGATCAGCAAGGTATTCTTTTAAATTCAAACCATCGTTAGGTAGTACATCAACAGTGTTACCATCGGCTACCATGGCACCTTCTGCGTTACTTTCTTCGCTATCGTCGTCTTCGTCGTCATAATCAAAACCTGAAAATAATTCGTTGATGGCTTCACGTTCTTGTATTTCTTCAGGGTACTCTGGTTGATAGTCATCTACATCTAGGTGACGATACTTTAACGGTAATTGACCAACATTAACCACTTGTTCGCCGAACATAATGATCATGCGTTCAATTAAATTAGACAGTTCTCGAACATTACCAGCCCAAGGGTGTTCTTTAAGTGACTCAATAGCTTGATCAGTAAAGCGCACCGATTGCCCCTGTTCAGCTGAAAATCTTGAAATAAGTTCTTTCAATAATAGAGGAATATCTTCTTTGCGTTCTCTAAGTGCTGGTGTTTCAATTGGGAAAACATTTAATCGATAATAAAGATCTTCACGAAAGTCATTGGTTTTAATCATGTCTTCTAAGTGTTGATGTGTCGCAGCAACAATGCGAACATTAGCTTTTATACTTTTGGCACCACCGACACGCTCAAAGGTTCTTTCTTGTAATACCCGTAATAGCTTTACTTGCATGGGTTGTGGCATATCACCAATTTCATCAAGAAATAACGTGCCACCTTCAGCCATTTCAAAACGGCCTTTACGTGTAGAAATAGCGCCGGTAAAAGCGCCCTTTTCATGTCCGAACAGCTCACTTTCTAGTAACTCAGCAGGAATCGCTCCACAGTTAACCGGCACAAATGGCCCTTTACTTCTATCCGATAAATTATGAATATTACGTGCAACAACTTCTTTACCAGTACCTGACTCACCTAAAATCAATACATTAGCGGCTGTACAGGCAACTTGTTCAATTAAAAAGCGCACTTGTTGCATTGGCTCACTGCTGCCAACTAAAGAGCGAAATAGAGAGCTAGGACCGTTATTTCCTCGCTTTGACGGCAAGTTGTTATGGTATTGATGACTATGATGCACCAACTCTGTTAATTGCGCATAGTTTAATGGTGTGGTTAATTCACCAATAACATTGACGTAACCATTAAGTTGCTTTTTATCAATTATGTCGTGATAAATAAACGGATATGTAGGGTGAGATTTAATAACTTCTTGTAACTTAGCTGAAATATCACCGCATAAAATAATAGTGAGTACATTAGCAATATCAGCTAAGTGTTGATCAATTTCTGCTTCTGAAAAAACATAAAAATGCTCACCAACAAAGGCTAAAACAGTTTCTATTTGATGGCGTCTTGAAGCGTCGTTGTCCACGACTAGAATATGTTTTTGGCCTTGCATATGATGCCCTTGCATTTTTTGACTAATTTTTGTCATGCCACTTATTTTATTAAGTATGTATAAATACCCAAAAATATTTTAAAAAGCGTTTTGACAAGTGTTTATTATTAATAAGCTTTCTCTATTATTAACCTGCTTTTATGATTAATCAACAAAAAATTGACACTGTCGTGTCATTTTTTTGTCAGTTAAAGAAATATTTGCATAGGTCGATATAACTTAGAGAAGCAATAAAAGCGTAATAAACTATATAATTAAGGAGAGTGATTTAGGGGCTTTGTCTCATAATATCAATCAACTGATAATTTTGGTAACGTCAAAAAATTAACATCAAAACTTTAAGAGACTGCTCATCTTTAAAGCTAAAAATAAAAGGCTAACCTCCTATACTTTAGTTAAGATAATCCCTTATATTTCAGTTAACTAGCGTTAATCATCTAACTTTAATAAAAACTGGCATGAAATAAGCTTATCATAAAAACTATGTTTAAATTTACGTTTAAACTAATACTTATAATTGAAGCTAAATAAAATAGGATAATGCTATGTTAATTATTAACGGCACCGCCGAATTGATGAAAAACAATGACCACTTAAACAAAGGCGACAGATATGAGTTCAATATGTTCTCATTAAATATGCCACTAGAAGATCAATTAGCTCAAATAGAAGATTACTTAGTTACACGTGGTTGGGACAATATTGAAGTTTCTGATAACGGTATTATTGAAGATCCAAGTGCGATTGAACATGAAGTGTTACAAACAGCATACGCCAAAGCTAAAAGCGAAGGCTTTGCCGTTACGATTAACAATCAAGCTTTAATATAATTTATCGTCTGTAATTTAAAATTTAGTGTATTTTAGTATAATAAAATTATTGTATTAATACTGGAGATATCTATGACTCACGCGTCATTAAAAAAATATCAACAAGTTAACAAGAGTTCAGCCCAAGAAGCATCACCTTATCAGTTGGTTGCACTGTTATTTCAAAAATTGCTTGATAATATTGCTACTGCAAAAGGTGCAATTGCCCAAAAAGACTATGCAAAAAAAGGCGCTGAATTATCAAACGCTATAGCTATTATTGGTGTATTAGAGGCTTCGCTTGATTTTAAACAAGGTGGAGAAATATCTAATAACTTAGCCTCTATCTACCTTTATTGTTCAGAGCAATTGCTTGCAGCTAGTTTAGATAATGACATTGATAAGCTAAACGAAGTAGCGCAAACCTTAATTCCAATTAAGTCAGGTTGGGACAATATTCCACTTGATAATCAAGACAAGGTAAGCTTTTAATGGCATTAAAAGCTGTTGAAACTTTAGACCAAATAATTGACGTATCTGAGGTGCTACTAAAACTTTTAGATACCTCAAATATTGAAGATGAAAATGCCAAATTAGCATTAAATAACCCAGCGGATGAAACACCACCTGAAACAGTCAATTTGTTGAATTTAATAGCCCAAAGAGAAAAAAGCATATATCACTTATTTGAAAGCTTTACTGCTGAAGAGTTGCAATTACATGCGCTAAAACTTCAATTCTTAGCCAGCCTCGACACCCAACTTGTCAACAAAGTAAATAGTTCTCAACGTTCAGCAAAATCAGAAATTTTAAAGCTAAAGAAAAACAGAAAAGCTATCAATTTATACCAAAAACTATAGCACTTATTACTTGCTCAATTTTAATTTCCTTCGATTATCTGCTCAAAAAGTTAAAACCAAATAAAGCTTAAAACTATTCATATAGTAAAAGCCAACCGGTTAAAATAAAAAAATCGTTTTAACTTAAGCGTTAAAACGATTTTTTATTAAGTCGCCATTATTATAAGCTGACTCAAGTGGCTTTAATTTTTTACTTAGTTAGACTCTCTAACTACACCTGGTAAGTTATCAAGCTGCTGCTGCAAGTAACTGCTAGTCGCATTCAAATTCGCAACCAATAAATCCATCGCGTTATACTGCGAATAAAGCCGAGCTTCTAAAGCATCTATTCTTCTGGTAAAAGCTTCTCTTTCATCATCTAGTTTTGAAAGTTGACTGTTTTTACTGTCTATTCGCCCTTGAATAATACCGTCAGACTCTGTGTAAAATTCAGTGAGTGTTTTAAGCGAGGCGGCAAAACCTGGAACTTCATCTGTACCTACAAAAAAGTTTTGCACTGCATCAACATTTAATGCTATTTGTTCGTCTAAATCATCAGTATCTAGTTCAAATTTACCATAGCGATCTGAGCGCACACCTAACTGGTTTAAGGTCAAGCTTTCACCACCTACACTTGAAAAAGAGCTACTTAATTCTTGACGTAGTTTACTCATAACACCACGTAAAAGTGAGTCACCAGCTAGTGGACCTGCCGCACTTTCGCCAGATTGACCAAGCTGTTTACTTAGGTCAACCAGCGCATTATAACTATTGACGAACTCTTCTAGACCTAGCTTTATATTACTATTATTTTCGCTCGTGGTAGCAATACTTGGCGCATCATCCACGTCATGTACCTGCGTAGCAGTAATGGTTATTCCGTCAATAGCATCGACAAATTCATTAGTACTACTACTAACAACTAACGTACCATCAATAGTTATTTGGGCATCTTTTGCTTCACGTATCTCAGATAAGTTTAACGCACCCGTGTCATAAGCTAAACGCGAAAGGCCAACTTTGTCTGTATTATTAGGACCAAATAGATCGCCCGGCTGGGCTACTTCAGCAACAGATACCCTTATTTCATTCGCAAGGCCTGTTTCTTTACTTGTTAAAACAAGATGTTGGCCATTATCATCAGTGATAATGGTGGCTGAAATAGATGTATTTTCAATACTGTCGTTTATCGAGTTACGAATATCATTAAGCGTGGCAGTATCCGATACACTAATATCAAAACTCTCGCTACCTGACGTAAAGGTCATAACCCCTTCGCCGACAGCTTCACTACTTACAAATGCATCTGAAACTAATTTATGAGATGTGGCAATTTGATCTACATTAATTGAATAGCTACCAACTTCAGCATTTTTATTACTACTGAGTGAAATAAAGCTATCAGAGCCACTGGTAACTCGTTGCTGATATTTATCCGCACTGGCTAAATTTTCAATAGAGTCAGCAACAGCTTCTAGGGCACCTTTTAAAGAGCCAACAGCAGAAATATCAGTTGTTATCGCCGCTTGTCTAGTAACAAGTCGATTTTCAAATGGCGCACGTTCAGCGCCAACAATCGCATCAACAATCTCAGTGACCTGAAGACCTGAACCTATACCTGTAAATGCTATATCTACCATAATTTCACCAAATATGTTGCTGTAAGTGCTAGTTAACAGTATACCTAATAAATAACCACTTTTAATCTACGTTTAAATTTATGTTTTAGTTTATATTTTAATAGAGACTAAATCTCTGTATCAATTAAACTACCTGAAGCATTCGATAGTTTTGAGATAATAGACAAAACTTCTTCTGACGGATACTGCTTAATTAAATCGCCAGTGTCCTTGTCTAGTACTTTAATAACATCTCGACCTGAATCTTCATCGACAATAAACTCTAAACTTCTGTTCATTTCACCCATAAAATCTTGCAATTGCTGCGCCACTTTATTTAATTGTTCGGATGTCATTTTCTCCGTTTTATTCGTTTCACTGGTACTCACGGATTTTTGTTCTTCTACAAGAGAAGTGCCTATAGTTGTGGCATTTTTTTGCAAGTTTTCAACACTTTTATTTTCTGAAGTTGTACGTTCGGCATTGCCATTAACTAATTCAACTGTTGATGAATTATTGGCATTAATACTACTATCGGTGGTGTTAGCTAAAATCATATTTGACTCCCTTATCACCTTAAAGCATTAATTAAATTACGATTATTAATACTATTTCAAGGTGCAAACTTCATTAACTATAAAAACACAAAAAGGAAGAGGTATTATGCCCCTTCCTTAGTTTATGCTACTAACATAGTACTTATGTTAGTGTCACTTAGAGGCTTAACCTAACAAGCTTAATGCGGCTTGTGGTAACTGGTTAGCTTGTGACAATATTGACGTACCTGCTTGTTGCAATATTTGGTTTTTAGTCAAGTTAGCTGTTTCGACTGCAAAGTCAGTATCTTGTATACGACTACGTGACGCTGAAACATTTTCTTGGATGTTAGCAAGGTTACTAATGGTATAACCAAATCTATTTTGAAGCGCACCCAAGTCAGAACGTTGCTCATCAATTTGCTTTAAGGCTGCATCGATTGAAGCAAGTGCAGTTTGTGCTCCAGTACCATCTGAACCACTAATGTTAATTGAAGCAACTGCAGTACCACCAACAGCACTATCTGCTCCGCCTAAAGTACCAGCACCAGGAGCAGTATCAGTATTAAAAATACCAGCACCGGCTGCGATACTACTACCTGCCGTAACAGCAGTTACTTCATTTGTTGAAGTAAATGTAATTGAACCTGAACCATCAGAAACAGCACGAATACCTAAGCCACCAACATTATCATTAACTGCATCAATTAAGTCATCTGTACCTTGACCAACACCAATATCGAAAGATACCGTGTTAACACCTGATGCTGTTGTAACAGCAAAGGTCAGCGTTTCAGCAGCAGCACCTACAACAGCATTATCAAATCCTGCGATAGTAAGACTTTGACCAGATACAACACCTAAATCAGTTGCTTTAATACTTGATAAACTCAAATCGATTGTTTCATTAGCGTTAGCACCAACTTGGAAACTTTTAGCGGTAAAAGTACCATCTAATAATTTTTGGTCACCAAAGCTAGTAGTATCTGCAATTCGTGTTAATTCAGTGTTTAATGAGGTAACTTCTTTTTGCAGTGCATCACGATCGGCTGCTGAGTTTGAACCGTTAGCCGCTTGTAGTGCTAAATCGCGCATACGTTGTAAAATGTCTGTTGATGCTTGCATTGCACCTTCAGCAGTTTGCGCCATTGAAATACCGTCGTTAGCATTACGTTGAGCAACACCTAAACCATTAATTTGCGATGTTAAACGGTTCGAAATTTGTAGACCAGCCGCGTCATCTTTAGCACTGTTAATGCGCATACCTGATGATAAACGTTCCATTGAAGTAGCTAAATTATTACTTGAATTAGACAAGTTACGTTGTGCATTCAATGATGAAGTGTTAGTAATTACTGATAAAGCCATGATAGAACTCCTAAGTACAAAATAATATATTGTTAATTTTAAACTTCGGAGCGTTAATTTTATTGATTAGGCCCCGTGCTAATTACTTTAACGGCAGAGCTCAGTATTACTTTAATTTTTTTGTATAAAAATATAAAAAACATAAAAGAAAAGATAAAAACGATTTAATATCAAAAACTTGAATGTAAAACAAATCACAAACCATCATGTTAAAATAAGCAAAATTGGGTGGTAAGGGAAATTTAAATTGGTAAAAGTGATATATTTAAATAGAGAATCTAGCATTTATTTTTATTAGAAAGAGCTCTCTATTGTCGTTAGCACTTACTGTTAACCTATCAAATTGATATTTTATAGTTCTGCGTAGAAAGCTTACGTTAGCTTAAACTTTTTAAAATAGAGCTAATGATATAAGTACTGATTTAATTTGGCGTCATATAAAAAGCATTCCATTTTTGCATTTAAAAACAAAAAAGCCATCACTTAAAAGTGATGGCTTAGTAGTAATCTAAATATACTTTAGCCGCCAAGTAGACTAATTGCTGCTTGAGGTATTTGGTTAGCCTGCGCTAAAATTGATGTACCTGCTTGTTGCAGTATTTGGTTTTTGGTTAAATTAGCTGTTTCTACCGCAAAGTCAGTATCTTGAATACGGCTACGCGATGCTGAAACATTTTCTTGAATGTTAGCAAGGTTACTAATGGTATAACCAAATCGGTTTTGAAGTGCACCCAAGTCAGCCCGTTGTTCATCAATTTGTTTTAAGGCTGCATCAATTGACTCAAGTGCAGATTGTGCGCCAGCGCCAGTTGCACCACTAACATTAATGGCATTTACAGCTGTACCGCCTGTTGCTGTGTCCGCACCACCTAATGTACCTGCACCAGGAGTAGTATTAAAAATACCAGCATCGCCTGCAACACTACTACTTGCAGTAACTGCAGTTACTTCATTAGTAGATGAAAAAGTAATTGAACCTGAACCATCCGAAATAGCTCGAATACCTAAAGCACCAACATTATCGTTTACTGCATCAATTAAATCGTCAGTACCTTGCCCTACAGCAATATCAAAAGTAACAGTATTGGTACCAGACGCTGTTGTAACAGCAAAAGATAAAGTCTCAGTTGTAGCACCAACAACAGTATTATCAAAACCAGTGATAGCTAAACTTTGCCCAGATACAGCTCCTAAGTCAGATGCTTTAATACTTGATAAGGTCATATCAATTATTTCGTTAGCATTAGCACCAACCTGGAAACTTTTTGTACCGAAGGTCCCATCAAGCAAGGTTTGATCACCAAACTTAGTTGTATCGGCAATCCTAGTTAGTTCTGTTTGCAATGCTGAAACTTCTTTTTGCAGTGATTCACGGTCTGCGGCTGAGTTTGACCCATTCGCCGCTTGCAGTGCTAAATCACGCATACGTTGCAATATTTCTGTTGAAGCTTGCATAGCACCTTCAGCCGTTTGTGCCATTGAAATACCGTCGTTGGCGTTACGTTGAGCAACACCTAAACCGTTAATTTGCGAGGTTAGGCGATTTGATATTTGCAAACCTGCCGCATCATCTTTAGCACTATTAATACGCATACCTGATGATAAACGTTCCATTGAAACTGCTAAACCATTACCAGACTTAGTTAAGTTACGTTGAGCATTCAATGATGACGTGTTAGTTACTACTGATAAGGCCATGATAGACTCCTAGAAATTTAATTTATCTTTTACATTGTTTTGCGTTAGTTGATTTATTCAAACTTCCAACACTGTTTATTTCAGCCCATACCCTTAATTGCGAATTTATTACTAAAACAACTAATGCAATGTATTTGGACTTCATTGGCCTTAACAGCCAGTTTTGCGATTAAGGATTATCCCTTATAACGCCAATTTTAAGTTTTACTGATTAGATAAAAGCAACATTTGTACCAAAATTAACCAGCTCGATATAAATCCTCAATATAAACAGAAAAAACACAAAGTTTTATCGAATATAATTAAATAAATTTAACCCCTGTACCTGAGTAAAGGTTTGCTGTGCGGCTTGTAGCGCGACTTGCGACTGTTCAAATACAGATATTGCCTTGGCAAAATCTAAATCTTCAATAGACGAACGACCTGACGACAAATAGAGTTCAGTATCTAAATGATTACTTTTTTGACGGTCTATAACTTGTAAATTAATACCTGCCTCTGCTCGACGCGACGTTAAGTAGTTCATTGAATCGCTTAATTGCTCAATAATTTGATTAAAATCAACCTGTACTTGTGGGTCATCGCCAGCGCTTGCTTTATTATCAATCCAATCTATAGCCGATTTAATATTGTCAAAAACACTTATATCTTGCTCAGGTTTTAATGTGAATTTATCACCCGGCAATGGATTGCCGTTTAGCTTTACTTCTATACCGTTAAAGGCAATGGTTTGCCCTGGTATGTAGCCGTTAATAGTAGTAACGTTAGAGGCGCCATCGGTAATAGTGAGTTCAGTTGCCGAAATAAACTCAAAAGTAAAGTCGGCTGGGTTAGCAGTACTATCATAAACACTTGCATCGGCGACTACCGCGCGTTCAACACCTATACCTGAGTTATTAGTATTGTATGTAGCTGAAAAGTCACCAATAGCATTAGGCACTTTTTGAAAGACATGCTCACCACTTTGGTTACTCGCCATTGAGACATTTTTTGCTATTTGTAATTCTCTAACGCCATTATCGCCACGATAATCAACCGAGTTATCTGTTTGTATTACAAAAGGTGCATCGTCTATCTGATAACCTGCAAAAACGTAACCACCGGTTTCATCCTTAGTGTTAGCAATGTCGAGAATTTGTTGCAAACTTTGACTCGCCTGTTGGTAGATTGATGCAAGATCATCGGCTGAATACACGCCATTGTTGGCTTGTATCATTAAATCTTTTAGTTCATTCATAATACCTTCAGCATTTGCTAACGAGGTATCGATTAAACTATTGTGATTTTCAGCTTGAGTTATGTTTCGTTGGTACTTTTCAATATTGGCTAAATCATTTTTATATCCCGCTAACGTGCTATATGCCATGGCGTCGTCTTTCGCAGTTTCAACTCGCTTGCCAGACGAAAGGTTGCTCATTTGATCATTAACGCTACTTTGTTGATTAGACATTCGCATGCCGCTTTGATTATAAAACTGTGCTGTAGAAACACGCATAATAACTCCTATCTAGAGACCGCTAATAAGGTGTCGAATATAGTATTTGCCACTGAAATTATCTGTGACGACGCTTGGTAAGCTTGTTGGTATTTCAAAAGATTTGCCGCTTCTTCATCAAGGTTTACCCCAGAATTAGATTGATTACGGTTGTAAGCTTGAGTAAACAATGCTTGTGCTGTATCAGCAATTAGTTCAGCTGAACTCGCACTCGAGCCAACTTGGGCTGTAGCCGTGGCTAAAGCTTGGCTAAAGGTTTGTTTACCGCCGCCAAGAATTTGTTCTTCTTGTGTAGCGGCCATCAGTGTTGCATTACTGGCGTTACCTGAGCCAAAAGCATCAGCAATAGTAAACGTTTCACGCGCTAATGCGCCTTGACCAACAGGTAAACCTTCTATTTCAATTTGGAAAGCTGCAGCGGCTGGTGAAGGAGGCATATCAATCACAGCAGTTGCTCCTGCGGCAAAACTACCGCTGGCTATAGTGGCTGCTGGTGGCGGAGTTGCCGCATTAAAAACTCGATAACTAAATACATCCGGTGCACTTTCATACACATCAACCGTTAAATTTTCATTAGTGGTGTCGGTAAAAGAACGGGCGATTTCAGGGTCAGTAACATTAACAATACTTACTGAGCCATTGCTGACATTGTTATCACCCGCTTGCACTTCAATAGCGGAGCTCGCTGCAATGCCTTTGGGGTCATTAAGCGTTACTTTCATTAATGATGCGCTATTTTCTGTGGGGCGAAAGGTAAAGCTATCATTAGCGTTTGGAGTACCAGAGTTAACGGTAAACTCAAAGCCAAATTCTGTCGGGTAAACCCCAGGGGTTGTTTCTACTAATGTTGTTGTTGAACCATCACGAGTATTTGTCATGATATAATCACTGCCGTCGTATTTAACGGTGAACTCATTGGTTGGTACTAATGAAACATCGGTAATTTTGAGACTACCTTCCACATCACCTGAATTTTTTGATGATGATAAAACCCTTGAGTTTTGAAGCACCGTACTGTTGATATCGGTAAAAATGTTTTGACCTTGCTTTGCATTTAGATCCAAACCTTGAGCTTGCGATTGATTTAATGTTTGTGAAACGGCCATCGCTAAACGATTAAGCTCATTACGCGCTTGCGTAACATGTTCGTCACGATATTCAATTTTAGCGGCAATGGCTCCACCAAGTTTTGACGCATCAAGGGCGACTTTACCGTTACGACTATTTAACTGTAATTTTGTTTGTAATGGATCGGGATTACCCGCTTCAACACTGACGGTTAACGGCGTAATTCCGGCAACTAATGTGGCACCATTACCGATCATCACGGTCATCACGCCATAAGTATCTTCAATGGTGCTAACCGAGGTATATTCACCTAATTCATTAACGAGTTGATCACGTTTATCTAATAATTCATTCGGCTGACCCGTTTGGTTTATATCTTTATTCTGTAAAATCTGTTCGTTGATTTTTGCTAAGTCGAGTGAAATTTGAGAAATTTTACTCGCCATTTGTTCTATTTCGCTATTAGTCGACTTTTCAAGTTGATCTAAGTTGTTATTTAGACTGTTGAAATCTTGTGCTAATACTTTGGCTTGGCTAAGAGCAATATTACGTATGCCAATATCATTTGGGTTGTCGGCTATACCATTAACGGCTTGATAAAAACGCTGAATTGAGCCATCAATTGCTTCACTGGAAAATGACATTATTTCGTTTAATTGATTAAGGTCTAAACTAATAGAATCAGCATTACCCAAATTACTTTTATTGAGTAATTGTTCTTTATAGGAGAATTGATCGTACAGGCGTGTAATGTCTTGAACATAAGTGCCAGAGCCAACAAAATTACCGCCGTTATAATTGCCTACAGCAGTAGCCTGTTCAGCACGCTGACGGGTATAGCCTTCGGTATTAACGTTAGCAATGTTATTTCCTGTAGTCGCTAACTGTTGTTGTGCGGCTAGTAAACCACTTACACCAGTTTGATACAGATTAATCGACATGACCTAAACTCCTACAGTAACCTTAATTTCAACAGTGAAATTAGCGGTGATCTTATTTGTTTAATAAGCCAGTTACTGTCCGAAGTGTTCCCATTATCTTTTTAGCGTAATTTGGGTCGGTAGCATAACCAGCACTCTGTAGGTTATGCAAAAATTGCTCCACATCTGTAGATTTTTCTAAAGCACCTTGATAGCGCTCACTTTGCGTTAATAAATTCAAGTAATCATTAACACTTTCTCCGATAGATTCATAAACCCTAAAAGGTTCGCGTTTTTTCACCATAGCACCATCTTCAAACTCTAAGGTTTCTTTATGAACCTTCTCGCCAGTCCAGCGGCTATCAGCTTTAATGTTAAATAAATTATTTGAGCTTTCGCCAGAATTGGTTTTAATAATTTTTTGGCCCCAGCCCGTTTCTAGAGCCGCTTGAGCAATAACCACTTCAAAAGGGACATTTATTTTGTCTTGCACACGTTTAGCGTCTGTAGTTAATGCAGTAACAAAATCTTTGGGTTCTGTAAATGTAGGACTTTGCAGCAAGTTAGCTGCTTGAGCGGCAATAGAGCCATTAGTTTGACGATCTTTATTAGGATCCTGATTCGCTGACGAGTCTTTGACTACGCTATTAGGACTGACCAATGAAGGTTCGCTAATGCGTACACTGCCGCGACTATCCAGGTTGCCGTCACTGCGTAATATTGTATGAGGCGTAAAGTTTTCACTGTCGCCACCAAGTTGGCGAACAATTAACGGTGCAAGACCTAAAGCGCCATTATTAGAAAGTTCGAGCGACATTTGTTGGTCATGCATGTCACGATAGAACTTGGTTGACTCAGAGTTCAGCGGGCTGTCTGCCTCTAACACGGCTTGCGCTTTACGCATGCTTTTCATCAGCATTTGCATAAAAATAGCTTCAAACTGCTTTGCAGCTTGTTCTAATGCATCTTTTTTACTGGCACTATCACCCGACTTAGCGTCTTGACGAATCGAGTTTAAGCCGTTTATGTCTAAAAAATTTTGTGCATCTGCAATACGTGTTGTCATAGTAACTCCATTGATCATTAAATAATGATCAAATTCCCACGTAAAGCGCCAGCTTGATCTAACGCTTCAAGTATGGCCATAACATCACCAGGGCCAGCACCAACTTGGTTTATCGCCCGTACTAATGCATCTAAAGTGACACCGGGGTCAAAAACAAACATACGTGAATCGTCTTGTTTAACGTCAATAATGGATTGATTCGTTGCCACTGTTTCGCCTGCTGCAAAAGCGTTAGGCTGCGAAACCGCTTCAATCTCATTAATGGTAACCGTAATACCGCCATGAGTTATTGCTGCAGGCAGTAAACGCACATCAGCACCAATAACAATGGTACCAGTACGTGAATTAACAATAATTTTTGCTGACGGTGAGCCCGGTTCAAACTCTAAGTTTTCTAAGGTTGACAAAAAACTAACGCGATCAGCGGCATCTCTTGGGGCGGTAACTTGTACTGAGGCAGCATCTATTGCGCGTGCTGAGCCAGAAATTAAGTTATTAATGGTGTCTGAAAGTCGTTTTGCGGTAGTAAAATCAGCATTGTGGAGATTAAATGTAATATGATCGCCAGAGGTAAATGGCGATAACACTTCTCGCTCAACCATAGCACCGTTGGCAATTCGTCCAACCGTTGGCGTATTAGCAATGACTTTTGAGCCATCGAGCCCTTCAGCACCTAAACCACTTACAATTAAACTTCCTTGAGCAACGGCATACGCATTGCCATCAAGCCCCATTAATATCGTTTGAATTAATGTACCGCCACGTAAGCTTTGTGCGCTACCCATTGAAGAAACTGTAACATCAATTTTTTGACCTGGTTTTGAAAACGCAGGTAATTCAGCATGTACGGCCACAGCAGCAACATTCTTAATTTTAGGCTTTAAGTTTGCTGGCATGGTAATACCAAAATTGCTAAGCATGGTTTTAAAGCTTTGCTCAGTAAAAGGGCTTTGCTCGCCTGTGCCAGGTAAACCTACCACTAAGCCATAACCAATAAGTTGGTTGCTTCGCACACCAGCCACATCGGCTAAATCTTTAATACGCTGAGCATTTGCTTCGGGTAAAAAAAGCAATACGGTTAAACAAACGAAACTATATAAATATTTTTTCATCATATTTTCCTACTAAATTGGCCACCATGAACTACTGAAAAACTTAGACAACCAACCTTGTTCTTGAACATCGGCAAAGCTTCCTGTGCCTGCATACTCAATACGTGCATTGGCAACTTTGCTAGAGGTAACGGTATTACCTGAGCTAATATCTTGTGACCGTACAATGCCGGTTAGGCGAATAAACTCATCACCATTATTTAGAGACATCCATTTTTCACCACGGATCATCAAGTTACCATTTGGTAATACACGTAAAACATGCACAGATATATTGCCAGATAAACTATTACCTTGATTTGCTTTAGAGTCACCTGAAAAGTCAGACGATTGGTTATAGCCAAATTGTATGGCCTTGTTATCAAAATTTATTGCTGCTCCACCAAACCCAGTAATAGGACTTAGCGACGCATTATTATCTTTGGATAACTCAGTTTTTGCACTTTTTTGTGATTGAGTACTTTCACTCAAAATGACAGAAATAATATCGCCAACACGGTGCGCTTTAGAATCTGAATAAATATTATTAACATAGTTCAGCTTAAAAAGTGATCCCGTTGGTACTAATGGTTCGTCTTCCATTTCAGGTAAAATGGGTGCGAAATCAGGATCATTTGGCAATGTTCTTGCCTGCTCAACACTGGCACAGCCAGTAAACAATATGGCGACTATGCTTACCTTTACTATGGTAAAAAATAACGAATGAATTTTGCCGTTCATGATACCTTCCTCAACTTTATAATTGCTGATTAATGTAGCTAAGCATTTGGTCAACCGCAGAAATAACTTTTGAGTTCATTTCATAAACACGCTGACTTTCAATCAGGTTAACTAACTCTTCTGTAGTATTAACATTGGAAGTTTCTAGCGCACCTTGCACTAATAGGCCGTAACCTTCTAAGCCTGGAACACCTTCTTGTGGCGCACCACTGACTGATGTTTCAACGTATAAGTTTTGCCCAATTGGCTCTAAACCGGTTGGGTTAATAAAGTTAACGGTATTAATTTGTCCAACCACAGCAGGTTCAGCTTGGCCTTGCAAAGTGACAGAAACTTCACCGTCTTGTGAAACGATGATACTTAATGCATCTTCAGGTACGGTAACTTGCGGTTGTAATAAATAACCTGCGCCCGGCGTAACAATATTACCTTCTTCGTCCATGGTAAATTGGCCGTTGCGTGAATAAGCAGACGAGCCGTCTGGCATTAAAATTTCAAACATACCTTCGCCTTGAATCATCAGATCCAATGCATTATCAGTATTAAGCATGTCACCTTGGGTATGAATTTTTTGTGTTGCTACCACTTTGGTACCCGCACCTAACATTAACCCTGACGGCATTTCAGTATCTTGCGCTGAACGACCACCTGGTTGGTTAATATTTTGATAAAGTAAGTCTTCAAATACCGCGCGGCTCTTTTTAAAACCAATAGTACTGGCGTTCGCCAAGTTGTTAGATATAACCGCAATTTCTTTTGTTTGCGCATCTAAGCCTGTTTTACTAATCCATAATGCTGGGTTCATACATCACCTCAAAAATTTATTTAGAACGCTCGTAATAATGAAGATGCACTTGAATCAATTTCTTCGGCAGTTTTCATCATTTTTAACTGCATTTCAAATTGACGTTGCAGTGCGATCATGTCAGTCATTTCACTGATAGGGTTTACGTTGCTTGACTCTAATGAACCACTCGCTACTGATACGGTAATATCAGCCGGTTCATTGTTGCCGTCTTTTCGACGAAATAGGCCATCGTTACCTTTTTCTAGTAAGCGACTGTCAGGATTAACCAATTTCAATCGTCCAACTTCATCTTGCACTGAAGCGGGAGCACCTTCTGGTTGAACCATAATTGTTCCGTCACCGGCAATATTAATATTATTCACCGGTAGCGGTATGAACACAGGTCCACCATCACCGATAACTAAATCACCATTAGACGTTTCCAATGCGCCATTTTCATTTAACTTTAATTGACCATTGCGGGTGTAAGCTTCACTGCCATCTTTTGTTTGTACGGTTAGCCAGCCTTGTCCTTGAATAGCAACATCAAGATCGCGCCCAGTGGTAAGTAAAGCTCCACTGTCAAAGTTTTGGCCTGCTCGTTCGGTCATTGAAAACACGCGAGAAGGTAAACCTTCACCGAAAGCTTGCATTGCTCTAGCATTAGCTAAATCAGCTTTAAAGCCCGTTGTTTTGGCGTTAGCGAGATTATTAGCAGTGACTGATAAGGCTTGCATATTCTGCTTCGCACCGCTCATGGCGATATATAGCATCTTATCCATAATGAACTTCACCCAATAATAGTTATAATATTTGAACTGTTGCAAATAAAGTGCCAGATACGAAAGCGCAGAGGTGAGGTAACAAACAAGCGATGAACTTTAGCTGGTGATATTTAGGCAATAATATAAGCGTATGGGATAAATGAACTGCAAAATCAGGGTGATGTAATAAAGCGATGGCTTAAACGATTTATTAGAAGATAACGAGATAGCACAAAAATAATACTGACTTTGGTAAAGTAGTCGTTTTACCGTCAATAAATAGTGTGCCTTTAGCAATTTTGCTAAATACTAATAAGGTTCTCACTCTCCTTAACATTTAGCATGCCTAAGAGGTTTCAGTTCCTGATTGATTTAGACGATATTGCAGACATAAAAAAGCCAGATATCAAGGTATGATTATCTGGCTTTTTATATTCAAATTCAGCAAAGGAATTAACTATCCATTCAAATGACTAAACGCTATTCAAATTAACGAATCTGTAAAATAGTTTGGTTCAGTTGATTATCAACTTCGAGTGCTCGCGAGTTCGCTTGGAAGTTTCGTTGAGCAGAAATCAAATCAATCAATTCTGACGTTAAGTTAACGTTAGATTGCTCTAAAGCTGAAGAGTTTATGGTACCAAAAGTACCTGATCCACCTTCACCTGCTAGTGCTTCACCTGAAGTTATACTTTCTTTCCAAGAGGTACTACCTACTTGCTTTAAACCTTGTTCATTGGCAAAGTTTACCATAGCAATTCGTGATAATGGCTCTGATGTACCATTACTATAAGTTGCTCTAACTAAACCATCAGTACCGATATCAATCCCCGTTAAACGACCAACAGCTAGACCATCTTGTTGTAAAGAAGTTACTTCAAAGTTAGACGCAAACTGAGTTGGTTCATTTGGATTTGGACCTAAGGGATCTAGGTTAAAGTCAATTTTAATTGTTTGTGAAGTATCTGCACCATTAGGTAAATGATTACTAAAATCTGAAGTAATAATACCACCATTAGCTGCTGTTGGAATTTGAGATTGAAAGTCACCAGATGAATCGAAAACTAATCTCGCACCAACCAATCCACCACCTGCAGATAATGGACCTGATATATCACCTCCAACCGGGTTAGTTCCACCACCTGCAGGGTCTTCAAGATCAATAGGCTTGCCATCAACAGAAGCAAAAAGCATCCATTCATTGGGATTTACACTTGGATCATCTTTAATAAAATAATAAGTCATTACATGGCTATCACCTAATGAATCGAAGATAGTTACCGATGTAGAATGATTAAATGTTAATGGATCTTCAGGGTCAAAGTTACCTGGAGCTGATGATATATAAGAGTCACCGGCAGGCAAATTCATTCTGATATCAACTTCTGATGATTTCTGTGGCGCACCTGAAGCCGTTGGTATACGAATTGGCTCAGCGGTACTTAAACTTACTGAAGCAGAGGTTCCATCAGCATTTACTGGAAAGCCAAGTAGATGACCACCCTGCGAGTTTACAATAAAGTTGTCTTGATTTAGTTTAAATTGCCCGGCTCGTGTATATGAGGTTTCTAAGCTGTTTAACTCAGGCACTGTGGCAAAAAAGCCATTACCGGTAATCGCTAAATCTAGCGAGTTATTGGTAAACTTGATGCTACCTTGTGAAAATTGCTGAGCAACTTCTGCTGTCAAAACACCGTCACCAACTTTAGTTTTGCTAGAAGATAAAAGCGAAGCCGCATAAACGTCAACGAATTCTGCACGTGATTCTTTAAAGCCTGTGGTGTTTACATTGGCTATGTTGTTGGATGTTACATCCAAATCTTTCTGAGCTGCGTTTAATCCGCTCAACGCTACATTAAATGACATAATTTCACCTCATATAAAAAATGATTGCTTAACCTTGAGAAACTTCAACTACATCTGAAAGTTTCATGGTGCTACCACCATTAAGGTTTAATAAAATACTTCCACCGCTACCGGCTAAAGTGACACTGTCGACTTTACGATAAGTCATCGCTTGCAATTCTGATGCGTTACCTTCAACTAAGCCGGCAACACGAAAACGATATGCACCTTCTGGAGCAGGTTCACCGTTAGACGTTTGACCATCCCAAGTGAAAGTAAATTCACCTGATGCAACACTACCTACAGGTACCGTTTGAATAATTTCACCGGCAACATTCTCTACGTAAATATTGACATTACTTGCCGGTTGGTCGGTAACTAATTTACCTTTTACCGATTGCCCTTCTTCCATACCAAATACGTTATCTTCAACAAGTACACTGCGACCCACAAGCGACGAAGCTTGTAGAGCTTGGCTAGAAGACATTGAAGCAGCAAAACTGGTAAATTGATCGTTTAACTTTGTCACTCCATCAGTGGTCGAGAAAGCGGTCATCTGAGATATCATCTCATTGTTTTCAACTGGCTTGGTAGGGTCTTGATTCGACAGTTCTTGAGTAAGTAACGCAAAGAAATCTGCTTGCGTTAACATTCCTCGGTCTTCGTCTGCCTCAGGAGTATTGTTCTCCTGTTGCCAGCGGATGTTATCTAATGGGCTAGAGCCAGATACTGTTTCCATGATAGTTCCTATTTAACCTTAGCGTTGACCAAGTGTTAGCGTTTTAGTTAGCATACTTTTTGCTGACTCCGCTATTTGCACATTGGTTTGATATGAACGAGAAGCAGAAATCATGTTAGTCATTTCTTCAATAACATTTACGTTCGGCTTGTAAATATAACCCTCACCATCGGCCATTGGATGGTCAGGAGCATATTCAATATTAAGCGGCTTGTTACTTTCAACAACACCAAGTACCTGAACACCAACCGACTCATTTTGTCCAGCGGCAGCTTTTTGCATCTCAGCGGCAAAAACTGGGTGACGTGCACGATATGTTTGATCGATACTACTGCTAACACTATCAGCATTAGCAATATTACTAGCCGTAGTATTTAAGCGGACAGACTGTGCGCTCATACCCGAACCAGATATAGAAAATACATTAAATAGGCTCATTTTTATTGCCCTCCAGTAATTGCTTTTCTCAAGCCTTTTATGCTTCCGTTAAGAAATTGTAGGCTTGCTTGATATTGCATAGAGTTTTCTAGATACAAGTTTCGTTCCACTTGTACATCTACACTGTTTCCGTCACCTGTATCAGTTTGGTTTGGTGTACGAAAACCCACGCCGTTATTGAGCTCCATACGAACATCGAAATGTTTTTCATTGGTACGAGTCATGCCTGTTTGTTGCTTTGAGGCTGCTTGTTCTAATGCGGCTTTGAAATCCATTCCTTTGGCTTTGTAGCCAGGTGTATCAGCATTGGCAATATTGCCGGCAATGATCTCCGCACGTTGTGCACGAATCTGTAAGCTTTGCGGGTAAATACCAAATGCTTTTTCAAAACTAATAGCCATAAAAAAATACCTCCGTATGAATGAAGGTATTTATTCAAGATTTATGCCAGAGGTTTAAAGAGAGGTTACTTTTTTTGGTAAACGATACCGGGATTGCAACGAAGCATATTAAAATCTTGGCTAATACCTGATAGAGATTCAGAGGCTCCAAGAAATAAGTAACGGTCTGTATTGAGGGTGCCATGAATTTGAGAAATTATTTTTGATTTTAACTCGGGAGAGAAGTAAATCAATACGTTACGACAAAAAACCACATCAAATCGCCCCATTATACTGTAACTGTTTAACAGGTTTAGTTGACGAAAACTGACCATGTTTTTAATCACATCTTTGAGTTTTAACATGCCATTATCACTGGTTTCAAAAAACTTTCTTTTGCGTTCAGCAGATAAGCCTCGCGATAAAGCTAAATTGTCATAATGTGCATGCTTGCAGTGTTCTAACATGGTATTTGAAATATCAGTGCCAATAATTTGAACACCACCTGGAAATGCACCGGGATTATTTTTTTGAAATTCATAAATAACCATAGCGATTGAATATGGCTCTTGCCCTGAAGAACTAGCTGCTGACCATATTTTTAATGGTGTTTTCTGATTTTTAAACTCTGCCAATATACGATTTTTTAACAATTCAAAAGGATACTCGTCACGAAACCATAGCGTTTCATTGGTAGTCATAGCGTCAATAACTGCCGCCTGCAGTTGCCGTTTAGCCGGATTAAGTGTTTGCAATACAAGCTCTGACAATGATTTGATGTCAAACCTTTCCATCAGAGGAGATAATCGACTTATCACTAGGTACTGCTTATTCTCACCTAAAACGATGCCACATTGTTGCTCTAGAAAAATGCGAAATTTATCATAGCTTTTATTATCTAGTTGCTTGGCTAACACTCGCAATAATCCACCTTTATTGAATAATACAAATACGGATTAAGTAACTTCATTATGTTTTAACCACTTTTTAACGGCTATCGCTAGCTCATCGGGGTGAAACTTAGGAATAAAGTCTTCAGCGCCCACTTTCTCAACCATGGCATTATTAAAAACACCACTTAACGAGGTATGTAATATTACCGGCATCTTTTTTAACTTGTCGTTGTTTTTAATTTCTGCAGTGAGTGTATAACCGTCCATTTCTGGCATTTCAATATCAGAAATCAATAATGCCACTTTTTCAGTGATATTATTTTGACACCCTTCAGCAATTTTGTGCAATTGATCAAGGGCATCTTGACCATTTTTTGCCAATAGCATGGTTAGTCCAAGCGGCTCAAGTGCTCGTTTAACTTGATTACGTGCCACAGATGAATCATCAGCGATCATAATAACTCGCTCACCAATTTGTTCGCCAACGCTAGAATCGGCAATACCTTCACTTAAATTAGTTGAAATAGGACTAATTTCATTGAGGATTTTTTCAACATCAAGAATCGATACCATTTCGTTATCAATTTCAGTCACTGCAGTTAAATAACTAGATTTACCCGCACCTTCAGGTGGTGGCATCATGTCTTTCCAGCTCAACGTAACAATACGTTCAACACCCGCAACAAGAAAGCCCTGCACGCTTCGGTTGTATTCAGCAATAATAACGAAACTACTTTCTGTTTGAACAATATCTGGACCTCCGGTCGCTTTACTTAAGTCTATTACGGAGATAGTTTGACCACGAATATGGGCCACACCTTTGATAAACTTGTCTTGCTTAGGTAATTGAGTCAACCTTGGGCATGGCATAACTTCTCGTACTTTAAATACGTTAATACCAAAGTGTTGGCGTCCAATAAGTTTAAATAGCAGCAGCTCTAATCTGTTTTGTCCGACTAATTGAGTGCGCTGATTAACTGAGTCTAGTATGCCTGTCATAAGAAACCTCTTTGGTATGCCATTGCAAATATAACAAAGGCACGATTCTTGATTGTACAATCATTAAAACCACTAATGTCTGTGCATAACGTAAATACTTTGACGTTATGTATATTAATTTAAGTTGAGTTGATTTTAGTTAACTAAATTAAGCTTAGACGAGTATTTTTATTTCCCTAGCATTCAAATAAGAAATTATGAGCCAATTAAAGATAATATTAACAATAGCCCTTATATACATAGCCATAGTTAATTCGAGTTCAGCCATGACGTTTGATCGGGAGTATCTCTATAACTTCATCAAAAAACATGTCGAGAATAACGTGAGTTTACCTGCTCAAGGAAAGCTAAATGTCGAAGTATCTGAAATAGATCCTCGCATTTCATTACAATCTTGTGTGTCACCATTAACGGCAAATATACCTGAAAACCATAACGGTAGAAACGTAAATGTTAAAATTGTTTGTTCCGACGAAAATTCTTGGTATTTATATATACCGGTAAAAATTCAAACAATAGTGCCTGTTGTAGTGACACGAATGCGCGTCAGCAAAGGTACTTTACTCAGTCAAAGTAATATAGAACTTATATTTAAAGACTCAGGGCAAATTCGAGGGGCAGTGATGACAGATCCAAGCCTTGCCACTGGGGTGCGCACCAAAAGAAATTTATCTCAAGGTAGCGTTATAACAAATAAAAACACCTGCTTTGTTTGTAAAGATGAGCCTGTGAATATCATTGCTAAGTCAGATAGCTTTGAGATTAAGTCGTTTGGCGTTGCGTTAGACGACGGCAGCTTAGGTGAAATTATATCCGTGCGAAATAAGCAATCTGGACGAATTGTTCAAGGGCAAGTTAGCGCTATTAACCAAGTCGTAATTAATTTATAATAATTGCTTAAGTTTTCTGCTGTTTTGCCGATAAAAGGTTAGAAACCAATAACTGTTGTAAGTAGGATACAATAATGGCTATTAATATCAATAACTTGAGTAACACCAACCAAGTAAAGCAACAAGTTCAAACTAAACAGCAAGTTAGCGAAAATGCAAATACATCGCAACAAGCTAAATTAGCACCTCGCGATTCGGTGTCAATTACCCCACAAGCAAAACAGATGACTGAGTTGCAAAAAAAGGCAGCTGACTCACCAGTGCTAAACCAGAAAAAAATAGCTGAATTAAAAGATGCTATTGCATCTGGTGATTATAAAGTTAATCCTGAAAAACTAGCAGCGAGTATTGCTAACTTTGAATTTGATCTCAACTAACTCGTAAGAATTAAAGGAGTAATAAGTGTCTGAAAAAATAACACCGCAACAATTGATCTCTCAACAGTTATCTCAGTTGATGCAACTAGAAACGTTATTAAATACAGAGAAAGACGTCCTTCAGAAACAAAACCCTGATGCACTTATTAGTATTACCTCAGATAAAAACAACTTACTGATAGCGATTCAAGAAATTGACAATGCTATAGGACAAAGTTTTGAGTTCAAACAAGAAAAGTTAGCTGGTAATTTCGACACAGAGTTAGCCGATATTGAAGCGTGTTTAGTCCGCTGTAAAAAACAAAACCAAATTAATGGTTTAATCATTCATCAGTCTCAACTCTCAGTTGAACGAATGAAAACCTCTTTATTAGAAAATCATAATAAGTCATCAATGACTTATGATAGCAAAGGAAAAACCTCTGGTGGGCTGAGTAGCCTAGGGTTAAAAGCTTAAGCACTTTTATTTTGAATTTATACCTAAAAAAACCAGCGAAAGCTGGTTTTTTTAGGTATAAATTTCAGCCACTAATGCTAATAATAAGTGATATGCTTTATTTCTTGACGGTTAGACGATGCATTATAAATTTCATATACATCTTTAAAGTCTAAGCTTAACTCTGTTGTGTAACTGTCACCAACAGGGTAACTTTTTACAACTTTAGCGCCACGAATAATACCTTGTACCGAAGCCTTTAGTAGTTGGTTATCTACCACTAAATTAGACATAGTGGTTTTGCCATCAATACTTTGCCCATAAACTTGTTCTGCAAGCTCAGCATAGGCAGCAATTTTTGACGCTTTCATTGCCATTAACATACGTTGTGTTTTGTCTGTTGAGTTTTGCAAACTAATTGGCGCTTGGCCAATAGCCGTTAATACAGGAAATTGCTCTGGCTTTACATTTTGCCATTCAACATGTCTATCAAACACCGAAGAACATGCGCTCAAAACTATAGCACTTAAAAAAATTGCGATATTATTGCGTAAAGTATTCATATTCACCTTCGATATTATCATTCTCATCATTGGAGTATTACTTCTGTATTATTTCTGTATAGCAATTGCACGAGCATCATCAGCTAGCATTGCGCTGTCACGTATGATCATGCCATCTTTCATTTTAACATTATCATCATTTTTAAAGTCATCGCCTACAACCCAAGCCGGAATAAAAGACTGAGCAGTTGCAACAACAACACGTGATTGCATACCTATCATCCGAGCATTAACTAAAACCCCTGCTTCTTGTTGCATCATGGTTCCGGTCACTACATAGTCAATTATCTGACGTTCAGGTAATTCTTTCCAATCTCGGCTAAAAACATAGTCACCATCTTCAGTAACTCGAATATGCCCAGTAGTTTTAAAATCAATAACCACTAAGCCATGTCGCTGCATTTCATGAACAAAGCTTTCAGATAGTTGATTACCAAGCCAATTGGTTGATTCTAAATTTTTTAAATCCACAAATGACGCAATGGCAATTGGCGTTTTAGGATTTACAAATGTACTACTTTCCAACATTTGATATGCCAAACCTTTAACTACATCGTTTATTGCATGACGAGGTAACGCAAAGCTGTCAATTTCTTGTTTATCAACGTAATTAGAACCATAAAAATCATTGTTTTTGGTTTTTACAGAACACGCCATAAGTGTCGGTATTAGTAATGCTATAAGCCAATTTTTCATTGAGCTATCCTCAATTAATACAAATATCATAAAATTAATACAAATAACAAAGCATGATCCGCGCCAATATTTAAATTTAACTTGGCTTCATCAATATTAGATTAAAAACCAAACAGTATATGAATAAAAGATACCAGAGGAATTATTAATAACACTCTACTGATGCCTATTTGCTTACCTAATCGATTACCTAGTAGAACGCCTAAATAAAAGGCAAACCTCTCTGCTTATATTATAGAGTGATACCAAGTTGTGTATTCTCCAATGAATACCACCTAAAACTTTACCCTGTGTTTTAACACTGGGGGACATAAAAATACCACGTTTATCAACTCATATAATAGTGAACTAAATTAGCTAGGTAATAGCTTTACCAACATTGGTTTATATTTAAAGTATTAGTAGGCACAAAAAGTGCATATTTGAATAGAGAAATCGATCCACTATTAAAAGAGATATTTATGCGCTTAAGTTCAATTTGCCTTTGCTTTGCTTTATTCAGTAGTGCCAGTTTTGGACAATGGTATGAATCGCAAGGTGTGGCGAGCATAAAAAATGGTGATAATAAAGCAGCCAAAGCTCAAGCGATGCAAAATGCACTAAAAAAAGCGTTGTTGGTTGCAGGTGCTTCTGTATCAAGTGTACAACAAGTCGTTAACGGCTTACTCACCCAAGATCAAATAAGCATACGAGCCAGTGGCAGTGTTAATTCATTAGCCTTGATCAGTGAAACCTACAACGACGACTTTGTAACAGTTACTATTCGAGCTGATATTTTCCCACAAGAAAAAAAATGTTTTGCCGCTGATTATAAAAAATCGATGTTACTTACTCGTAGTAATATATTGCATCGAGAACAAGCCAATATTGGTAGTATTTATGCACTTGATAAAACATTAATTAAAAAGCTCGCCAGTAAAATACAGCAGCAAGGGATATATCTAGACACTAAGTTAGCGCTGCAAACCAAAACAGAATTTTCACGATACAATCAAAGCTTGCAAGCTCAAAGCTTAAAAAATTTAGCGATGTCGTTAGCTAATATGTCAGACAGCCAATATGTTTTATTTTCAGAAATTCAAGACCTATCTATGGCGGATGATGAAAACAATGATTGGCAATTCTGGCAAAAAAATATTTATCAACGCCAATTTAATATCGCACTCTATGTTCACGATGGCACCACAGGTGAAAGAATTCTAGATAAACATTATCAAAGTTCTGCGCCATGGGATTTTGATAAGCGTAAACATATTGATGTAACTAGCCAAAACTTTTGGCAGAGTGAATATGGCCAACAAATAAACCTGTCTTTAGATGACATGGTGCGAGATATCGACGAAAACATGATGTGTCAGCCAACCCAAGGTCGCATCGTGCAAGTTCAGGGTAATTCAATTACTTTTAACTTAGGCAAAAGACACGGGGTGCAAGTGGGTGATGAGTTCTCTTTACTGCATTTCAATAACTTTGTCAGTGATGATAAACGCACATACACCGGCTTTAATATTAGTCCTTATAAAGTGATTGTTACCTCAGTAAGCCAAGATAGTGCCCATGCAACAACGGCAGCACAACACGTATTAGACAATATACAAATAAATGACTTAGCCGTAAGATATTAAACAATAAGTTAAGAGTTCATTGAAAGGATGAATTCAACTGCTATTAATTAAGCCTCTGTTAGTGTTAATTTTATTTGATTTTTTTGAATACAAATTAATAAAATAGTTGTAGCATACTTGGGCTTTAAATAGCATTTCACTGCTCTGGGCTAGTTAATAATGCGTGGTGATAATCAAACTACTTGCGCTTTGTCCTCATAGTTTAACTGGATAAAACTGTGGCCTCCTAAGCCGCTGCTCCAGGTTCGAGTCCTGGTGGGGACGCCAGTAATTGCTTTTAGTAAGCCTCAATAGATCATTTTAAAACGGTTAATATCGTATTACGGCATCGTTTACCGTCGTTCCTTGACGTCCTGTCACCACGACATACCGTACATCCTGTTCCGTCGTTCCTTGACGTCCTGTCACCACGACATACCGTACATCCTGTTCCGTCGTTCCTTGACGTCCTGTCACCACGACATACCGTACATCCTGTTCCGTCGTTCCTTGACGTCCTGTCACCACGACATACCGTACATCCTGTACATAAAAAAGCCCCGCTATTGCGAGGCTAGTAGTTATGATGAGCTAATTGATAAGCTCTTAATTATTTTGTTCTATTGTAACTTCCTTGTCGTCTAATGCTGAGCCTGTGCTCAACACTGCTGATACTGCTAATATTAATACCGCTAATATTACCGTAGTCAGCTTAATTCCGCGTGACGACGACCTGTTCATTCTTTAATCCTGTATTATGTTGTATCTTTTTCTAATTTTTATTAATACGACGCATTAACATTAAAGCAACTTGTATAGATATTCAACCAAAAGCTCATTAAATGAACGATTTTAATTTTTTCTTATATCTTATATAAATGCTAAAGTTTATATCTATCTACTAACTTCCCTTTCAGTTTGCTCAATCAAATTAACAAGCGATCAAAATCTTATTTCATTCATTAAATCAGGTCATTTCACATTTAAAAGACGATAAATATAACTTAGTTAAAAATAATGCCATAAAAGTGCTAATTAAATTTGCAGTCAAGGGGCACTCTAGGTGAAAATAAGCGCAATTTATATCCCATCAAATTTAACAATAATTGGAGCAATTATGCCGTCGCGTCAACAACTGGCCAATGCAATTCGAGTTTTAAGCATGGATGCCGTGCAAAAAGCTAAATCAGGACACCCTGGAGCCCCAATGGGCATGGCAGATATCGCTGAAGTTTTATGGCGTGACTTTCTAAAGCATAATCCAACAGATACACAATGGGCCGATCGTGACCGCTTTGTTTTATCAAATGGCCACGGTTCAATGCTTATATATTCATTATTGCATTTAACGGGTTATGATCTACCAATTGGTGAGTTGAAAAACTTCCGCCAACTGCATTCAAAAACCCCTGGTCATCCAGAGTATGGTTACACACCAGGTGTTGAAACCACTACGGGCCCACTAGGTGCTGGTGTTTCTAATGCGGTAGGTATGGCAATTGCCGAAAAAACTTTAGCGGCACAATTTAACCGCGAAGGTCACAATATAGTTGATCACCACACTTATGTATTTTTAGGTGATGGTTGTTTAATGGAAGGTATTTCACATGAAGCCTGTTCATTAGCGGGTACTTTAGGTTTAGGTAAATTAATTGCTTTTTGGGATGACAATGGCATTTCAATTGACGGTAAAGTTGAAGGTTGGTTTACCGACGACACGCCTGCTCGCTTTGCAGCTTACGGTTGGCATGTTATTAGTGACGTAGATGGACACGATAGTGCGGCTATCGCAGCGGCAATAACAGAAGCAAAATCGGTAACAGATAAACCTACCATGATTTGTTGTAAAACAGTCATTGGTTTTGGCTCGCCTAATAAATCAGGCACACACGATTGTCATGGTGCACCACTAGGTGATGATGAAATTGCCGCGACTCGCGAATTCTTAAATTGGCCACACGCGCCATTTGAAATTCCAGCAGATATTTACGCTGACTGGGATCAAAAAGAAAAAGGCACTTCAGAGCAAGCAAGTTGGAATGATAAATTTGCTGCATACCAAGCTGCACATCCAGCATTAGCTGCTGAGTATGAACGCCGTGTTATTAAAGGTGATTTGCCTGCTGAGTTTGAAGAAAAAGCCAATGCTTACATTTTAGAGTGCCAAGAAAAAGCTGAAAATGTTGCCTCGCGAAAAGCATCACAAAATACTATTGAAGTATTTGGTGCAATGTTACCTGAATTATTAGGTGGCTCAGCCGATTTAGCGGGTTCAAACTTAACGCTTTGGTCTGGTTCAAAAGGTATTCAAGACGATGCTGCTGGTAACTACATTTACTACGGTGTTCGTGAATTTGGTATGAGCGGTATTATGAACGGTATTTCATTGCACGGTGGTTTTATCAACTACGGCGCAACTTTCATGATGTTTATGGAATACGCACGAAATGCTGTACGTATGTCTGCTTTAATGGGCATTCAAAACATTTTTGTTTATACCCATGATTCAATTGGTCAAGGTGAAGATGGTCCAACGCATCAGCCTATCGAGCAATTAACTAACTTACGTACAACGCCAAACATGGTGACATGGCGTCCAGCCGATGCAACCGAGTCAGCAGTTGCATGGAAAAACGCGGTTGAACGCCAAAATGCGCCAACTTCATTAATTTTCTCACGCCAAGGTTTACCTGCGTTAAGTCGTACTAATGCACAAGTTAGTGACATTGCTAAAGGTGGTTACATCTTAAAAGACAGCGTTGGCACACCAGAGATTATTTTAATTGCCACAGGCTCTGAAGTGTCTTTGGCATTGAAAGCCGCTGAAAGCTTAGGTGATAACGTGCGTGTTGTTTCTATGCCATCAACCAATATTTTTGATGCTCAAGACAGTGACTATAAAGAATCTGTATTGCCATCAACAGTGATTAAACGTGTTGCTATTGAAGCGGCTCATACCGATTTTTGGTATAAATACGTTGGTTTAAGTGGCAAAGTTGTTGGTATGACAACTTTTGGTGAATCAGCGCCAGGTAATGTGCTTCTTGAGCACTTTGGCTTTAGTGTTGAAAACGTTGTTAAAACGGTAAACAGCTTAAGCTAATCGCTTTTTCTCACCGTTAAACGTTATTGATAGCCAGTTAATATTGTTAACTGGCTATTTCCTTTTCTAGGTTCGTTAGCAATAAGATCCAATAATATGTCAATTAATATTGCAATAAATGGCTTTGGAAGAATCGGCAGAAATGTTGTTCGTGCTTTATATGAAAACGGCAGAACGAACGAATTCAATTTAGTCGCTATTAACGAGTTAGCAGAGCCTGAAGGTATAGCGCATTTATTAAAGTACGATTCTACACACGGGCGTTTTTCATTTTCAGTTCAACAAAGTAATGGCAAATTATTTATTGCGGGTGACGAAATCGCATTAAGTCATGAAGCTGAATTAAGCAACTTGCCATGGCAACAACATAATGTCGATATAGTTATTGACTGTAGCGGACAATATGGCAGCCAAGCCGATGGACAACAACATATTACACAAGGGACAAAAAAGGTACTTTTTTCGCATCCAGGTTCACAAGATTTAGACGCCACGATTATTTATGGCATAAATCATCAACTACTTACTCCAGCTGAGAAAGTGGTTTCAAACGGCTCTTGTACCACTAACTGTGTCGTGCCCGTTATTCAGGTTTTAGATAAAGCCTTTGGTGTTGAAAGTGGTGCGATTACTACTATTCATTCTTCAATGCATGACCAACAAGTTATTGATGCTTATCACCCTGATTTACGCCGTTCTCGTGCTGCAAGCCAATCAATCATCCCGGTAGACACTAAGCTAGCCGCTGGTATTGAACGAATACTACCTAAGTTTGCTGGCCGATTTGAAGCCATTGCAGTGCGTGTACCCACTATCAATGTAACGGCAATGGATCTGAGCTTAAACTTATCGAGCGATGCGACTATTGCTGACATTAACCAAGCAATTATCGACGCTCAACAAAACGGTTTAGCCGGGATTTTAGGTTATACCACTGAGCCACTGGTTTCTATTGACTTTAACCATGATCCGCATTCAAGCATTGTGGATGGCAATCAAACTCGTGTTAGCCACAAACGTTTGGTTAAGTTACTTATTTGGTGTGATAACGAATGGGGATTCGCTAACCGTTTATTAGATACCGCCTATACTATGGCTAAAGTGGGTTAGTTCGATAGCACCCAACCAAGAATTTATTTATCACTTACTTAACAGTTAAAATTCTATCAACAGGAAATAAACATGTCAGTAATTAAAATGACCGATCTAGCATTAAACAATCAACGTGTGCTAATTCGTGAAGACTTAAATGTGCCAATAAAAGATGGCAAAATAACTTCCGATGCTCGTTTAAGAGCTGCATTACCAACTTTGAAGCACGCTTTAGAAGCCGGTGCTAAAGTCATGGTAATGTCACATTTAGGTCGCCCAACTGAAGGCGAATACAATCAAGAGTTCTCATTACAACCGGTTGCCGACTATCTTAGTGCAGCACTAAATGTACCTGTACGTTTAGTTAAAAGTTACCTTGACGGTGTAGATGTTAATATTGGTGAACTAGTTATTTTTGAAAATATTCGCTTCAATACAGGCGAGCAAAATAACGATGATACTTTGTCTAAAAAGTTAGCATCGTTGTGTGATATTTTTGTCATGGACGCATTTGGCACCGCTCATCGCGCACAAGCAAGTACCCACGGCGTGGCAAAATATGCACCTACGGCATGTGCTGGCCCATTATTAGCGGGTGAGCTTTCAGCTTTATCAAAAGCCCTTGATAACCCTGCCCGCCCATTAGTGGCTATTGTTGGTGGTTCAAAAGTTTCAACTAAACTTACCGTGCTTGATTCTTTAGCAGGTATTGTCGATCAATTAGTTGTTGGTGGCGGTATTGCTAATACTTTTATTGCTTCGCAAGGTCATAATGTTGGTAAATCATTATTCGAAGCTGACTTAGTTGATGAAGCTAAGCGCTTAACAAAACAAGCCAATGACAATAATGGTTCAATTCCAGTTCCTACGGATGTTGTTGTTGGTCAAGAGTTTTCTGAAACAGCCGTTGCAACACTGAAAAATGTAAATGACGTTGCCGATGGCGACATGATCTTTGATATAGGTCCAGAAAGCGCTAAAGCGCTAGCAGAAATTATTGCTAATGCTGGTACCGTAGTCTGGAATGGTCCTGTAGGTGTATTTGAATTCGACCAATTCGGTAAAGGTACAGAAGTTATTGCTCGTGCCATTGCAGATAGTAAAGCATTTTCTATTGCGGGTGGTGGTGACACTTTAGCCGCAGTTGATAAATATGATATTGCAGACAAGGTATCTTATATCTCAACCGGTGGTGGCGCTTTTCTTGAGTTTTTAGAAGGCAAAAAATTACCTGCAGTAGCTATTTTAGAAGCTCGCGCTAAAAAATAAATTTGCTAAACACAATAGTTACAACGGCAGTGTAAAAATACACTGCCGTTTTTTATTAACTTCATGTTCCCTGCGAGCATTTTAGGTAAAAATCTACTTTTATCACCTAGCAAAATATTTATCATAAAATATATTCTCTAGACTGCCATTTATTTGTAGTAAAATTACATAAATTTATAGCTGTTTAGCAATAAAACCTCTCTTATATCTTCAATATTTCAGTAATAAAAACACAAATATAATAACTGTAAAATAATGCATTTTATTAACCACAGTAGTGCTATTTTTTCACGTGCAATGCACTAATTTCTTCTGATACAATTACGACATGAAAGCACTAAGTTTCATAATGAAACCTTTTTGAAATCAATTTTATCACCAACAATAATCTCAGGAGTTAATTCATGGCTTTAGTTTCTATGCGCCAAATGTTAGATCATGCCGCCGAAAACGGTTACGGTATTCCAGCTTTTAACGTTAACAATTTGGAGCAGGTTAGAGCAATTATGCTTGCTGCTAACGATACTAATAGCCCAGTAATACTGCAGGGTTCTGCTGGTGCTCGTGCTTATGCTGGTGCACCTTTTTTACGTCATTTAATTTTAGCTGCTATTGAAGAATTCCCTCATATTCCTGTGGTAATGCACCAAGATCACGGTACCTCACCTGGCGTGTGTCAACGCTCTATTCAATTAGGCTTTTCATCAGTTATGATGGACGGTTCACTTATGGATGACGGTAAAACACCTTCAAGCTATGAATACAATGTAGACGTAACTCGTCGCACGGTTGAAATGGCACATGCTTGTGGTGTTTCAGTTGAAGGTGAATTAGGTTGTTTAGGTTCACTTGAAACGGGTGAAGCTGGCGAAGAAGATGGTATTGGCGCGGTTGGAAAATTAACCATGGATCAAATGCTAACTGATCCAGAAGAAGCGGCTGATTTCGTTCAAAAAACACAAGTTGACGCCTTAGCCATTGCTTGTGGTACTTCACATGGTGCTTATAAATTTACTCGCCCACCTACAGGCGATATTCTCGCTATCGATCGTATTAAAGCGATTCATGCTCGTATTCCTAATACGCATTTAGTTATGCATGGTTCTTCTTCTGTGCCGCAAGAATGGTTAGCCGTTATTAATGAATTTGGTGGTAAAATACCTGAAACTTATGGTGTTCCGGTTGAGCAAATTCAAGAAGGTATTAAAAATGGTGTGCGTAAAATTAACATCGACACTGACTTACGCTTAGCCTCAACAGGCGCAGTTCGCCGATTTTTAGCACAAAATCCAAGCGAATTTGACCCACGTAAATTTCTAAAAGCGTCAACACAAGCAATGTATGATATTTGTAAAGCGCGTTATGAAGCTTTTGGTAGTGTTGGTCATGCTTCAGGTATTAAGCCAATCTCTTTAGACAATATGTTTGTGCAATATTCAACAGGTAAATTAGACGCATTAATTAAATAGCATTAATAGCCGTTACTAACATGCCTATGTGTTGATAACGGTAACAGTTATATTGAAAATTTAGTCAATGATCCGATGAATCGTATTCATCGGATTTTTTTGTTTTGGCTTTCAATGTAAACTTCTCCTTCTCCTTAAAACACTCCTTAAAGTAATATTGAAAATTATGGTGTTTTTTGAACAATGTAATGAAATTTCAATTGATGTTTATTATAATCCCCCATCATAAAAATGCTCAGGGTAAATAATGGACACTATTCAGAACTGGTTTCTAGAAAATCAACAAATGCTAATGGATTTTGCGATAAAATTAGTCGTTGCACTAGCTATCGTATTTATTGGTAAATTTGTTGCAAATTTAGTACGCGATGGCGTTGTAAAAGTTATGCGTCATAGAGGTATGGATGAAACCATTATCTCATTCCTAAGCAGCTTACTTTACGGTATGTTGTTCGTTATTGTTATTATCGCTGCTATTTCTCATTTAGGTTTTAACACAACTTCATTAGTCGCCATAGTCGGTGCGGCCGGCTTAGCAATAGGCTTAGCACTGCAGGGATCACTATCTAATTTTGCCTCAGGTGTTCTGCTTATTATATTAAAGCCATTCAAAAGTGGTGATTTTATCGATGTAGCGGGTGTTTCCGGTATTGTTGAAGAAATTCATGTTTTCTCAACAAAATTAAGAACTGGTGATAACAAAGCGGTCATTATCCCAAATGGTAAAATTACCTCTAGTACGATTACTAACTTTTCAACGAAACCTGAGCGCCGATTAGATTTAGTTATTGGTGTAAGTTACGATGCAGATCTTGCTAAAACTAAAGCGTTACTTACTAAGATAACCAGTGAGCATGAATTAGTCTTAAAAGATAAAGAAGTTGTTATCGGTGTACAAGAACTTGCTGAAAGCTCAGTAAACTTTGTTGTTCGCCCTTGGGTTACCTCTGCCGATTACTGGCCATTACATCGTGATCTGTTACAAAAAATTAAAGTCGCATTAGATGATGCTGGCATTGAAATACCATATCCACAATTATCATTACACGTAAGAAAGGAAGAAACAAATGAGTCATAAGTTAATATCAGCAGCACTTTGTTTTATGCCGCTAGTTGCATTAGCAGAAGAAGCAACCGCACCAAAAGTTAAATCTCCTTATACTGCTTCTGCAGAGCTAGGTATGCTTTTTAAAACAGGTGATACAAACAGTGCAGATGTTAAAGCAGGTTTTGACTTTACTCACGAAGCAGGTGCTTGGAAATCAACAGTAAACTTAGGCTTGTTGGTAAAGAAAAGTGAGGAAGAAGATGAAAATGGCGAAGATCACTTTACTACCAGTGATCAAAAGTGGACTGCAGTCGGCCAAACTAATTATACAATTGACAAGGCAAGTCCAAACTATATCTATGCGAATGCTTCTTATGAAGACGACCGTTTTAGTAGTTTCGACAACCAGAGCTCAATTTCTGCAGGTTGGGGGCGTCGTTGGTATGAAACTGAAAAAACAACACTAGATGCTGATATTGGTCCAGGTTTTAAACGCGATGTTGTCAGTGCAACTGATACTGATCCCGAAGAAATCAATACTGCCTTTATTGTTCAAGCCCAAGCTTTATACACACGTGAAATTAATGAGCACGTTTTATTTAAGCAGTTATTAGTAGCAAAGTATGCTCCAAAAAGTGATGCAAACAGTACTTATAAAGCAAGAACGTCTATTTCTACAAAGTTACTTGAAACACTACAACTTAAATTTAGCTTTACTGTAGATTACAATACTGACGTTGATGAAGATAAAGAAAATGTTAACACTGAAACAGCAATGACTTTAGTTTACAGCTTCTAATTATCTAACTAGAAATTATTTTAGTCAGAACATTACCATTGAAAAAGCCAGCAGTTTTTAACTTGCTGGCTTTTTAATTTTTGAATCAACACACCCTATTTACTTTCTTAAACCTAACCTACTTACTAATCTAAACACTAATCTAAACACTACTGCACTTAAGGCTAATGTCGCCACTATTGCCGCACCGCTAGGTAAATCGAAAGTTGCTGACATATACAAGCCTAGTAAATACCCAACTAAACCTACACCGTAAGCCCATAACAATACCCGAGTGCCCTGTAATTTATTAATTGCTAAAGCAGGTAATATTAAGGTACTAAAAACAAGATAAACCCCAACAAGCTCAACGGATAATGTTATAACCACAGCAAATAATAAATAGAAAGCAGCTCCATCTAAAATTTTAGGTCGGTAAAGTATTAACGCAAGTATGGCACTATAGACTATCGTTGGTAATAACAGTTGCTGCCAACTTACCCAAAGAATTTGACCTGACATTAGTTGTTTAAGTAACTCTGCACCATGTGGATCATTAGATAACAACAACATAGCTGTCACAGCAGATAGAACGTAAAAACAACCGATCATCGCCTCTAGCTCTTCTGCCATATATTTGGCTAATAAGGCAATAATGCCTGCCCCTGCTAATGCAAATAGGCCTGGGATCCAAATATTTGCATACGCAAGCTCAGCAAGATCATGATCCATACGCACAACTATCGCTCCTAAAGCCGCTATTTGTGCAATAGCTAAATCTATAAAAATAATACCACGCCTTAATACTTGTTTACCCAATACAACATGAGTTGAAAGTACTAAAATACCCGCAGCGAATGCAGGTAACAGTATAGTGAGTAATTCATAATCCATCGATAATACCTGTAGCTTTAAATGCTATTTTTTAGGGTGATTTACTTTAATTAATAGGTCTAAAGCACTGTCATACAAGCTGAATAAATCATCACTTTGCTGATTACCACCGACCGATAAAGGTAGCACAACAACAGGTAAATTCGATTTTTCTGCTAACCAGTTCGCTCCACGTTGATCTTGGTAAGAAGCCACAACGATTGCCGATATATCACCTTGGTTAGCTAGTTTTAACAAACTTGCAAGGTGGCTACTTGTTGGCGGCAATCCCGGTTTGGGCTCTAAATCAGCAACAGAATCAATACCTGTAAAATCAAATAAATAACGAAATGTTGAGTGATAGGCAATAACTTTCATGCCCTGCAACGTCGCCACTTTTGACTGCCATTGTGTCCTCGCCAATTGCCAACGATTCACAAAGCTTGATAACTGCTGCTGATACACATCGCTTTGCTTTGTATCTAGCTGAATTAACTTCTCTGTTAGTGCCTTCGCAATGTCGAGAACACGCTGTGGTGAAAAATGTAAATGTGGATTTCCAGCACTATGAACATCACCCATGCTGCGATCAACATTACTCATTTGGTCTAACGTTTCGACATGATCAGCGGCAAAAAATAAGCCATCTTCTGTGTTACGTACTCGAGTATTAGCCGATTTCATTTGCAACATAGGTAACCAACCTATCTCTAAATCAGCCCCAGCACAGATCACAAGATCTGCTTGGCGCATTTTAGCAATCAGGCTAGGTCGCGCTTGTACTTGATGTGGATCTTGCATAGCGGTTGTTGCAGTATAAATTTTCGCTGAGGGAGCAAGCTCTTTTGCTAAAGCAGCATACTCTGGCTCACATGCAAAAATATTCATTTGCGCGAAAGCACTTTGGCTCAACGTCAGTAAAGCACTGCTAAGCAGTAATTTAAAATTGATGTGCATTATGTGCTCCTAGTGCCATTACATATTGCAAAGTAATAACATTGTCATTTTCAGCATTATCAAAACCAATATTACTCTGATGACTAAATTCAACTCTAACGGTTGAGAAGTGACTATTGTGCCAAGCAACACTTAGCTCAGTTTCTTTTAGGGTTTGTTGATCGAAATGTTCTTCGTGTAGTACTTGAGTATTTAATTTTCCGTATCGCAGTCCTGCTGACCAACTTGGTGAAAATTGATAGACTCCACTAACATACCAAGCTTGATGATAATCATTAACACTACCTTCTTCGTCATGTTCTGCTGACAAATGCTCTTCATCAAGGTCTGGCACCATAAAATCACTCACCCTAAAATATTCAGCACTGAGCGTTAAATGTTGATATTTATAGTTACCATTTGGCGCCCACTTATAAACAAAATCAGCCACAAAGGTATTTTTACCTGTATAGCTAGCAGAGTGTGCATGCGCTTCTTCACCTTCTTCACCTTCTTCATCGTGTTCTTCAGGCGTTAACAGACCATTTTCATTGCGTAGGTAACTTGCCCCCAACTGCCATGAACTTTCAATACCAATATCACCACCTATTTTTGTAAACGCCGTATAAACGCCCGTGCTATCAAATTCGCGCTCACCTGACTCATCTTCAGCTCGTAAACTATCACCTGAAAAAACTTCAGCTCCCATCGTCCAATACAAATCTGTTGGTGCTATATAACTCACTCTTAAGCCATCATCGAAATAATGCCCGCCTAGAAATGCACGATATGCACTCGGTCTACTGGTAAAAGCGTCAGTATGAAGATGTTGATTATTTAAATAGCCAATATCAGATAAGAATCGCCCTGCTCGAACAGTAAATCCATTCGGCAATGCCATTGTTTGTATAAAAGCTTCTTCGACATTAACTTCGGTTTCACCTTCATGTGATTCAAAAACAGTGGTGAGTTTACCGAAAAACATATCATCGATACTGGCACTAAACGCTAACTCAGTTTCACCTAAGCCAAAGCCTTTTGCTCTTTCGGTCATTAGGCGATCTTCACTCTGATAATAACCATCTAGTACAGCGCTGACAGTAAGGTTAGACAGTGTCGGCGTTTGTGCGAATGATAGTAAAGGCAAAGCGCCAGATAAGATTAAAGCAGCCGTTACTTTAGTCGGGTTAATAGTCGCTAAGCAACCAGCGATATCAGTAGATACAAAAGTCGAAACACGTTGGAAATTTTTCATTTGGAAATCTCTAAAATAAATTATATACGAATACAACAACCCACTTACTCAATTGGCAAGTTGGTTTTGTAAAAATAGCTTGTTAAATAATTAGGTTTAAAGCGTTTTGGGAGGTGCGCGGCTATGATAATTAACACGTTGAATTAGTGCTAATTTTGGTTCAACAGTAACGATTGTTTCTACTTGCTGAACATTAAAGTCAAGTGTGGCGTTTTGCTGTGGTAGTACTTGATCGAATTGATGTTGATGAAAACACAACGTACAGTGTTTTTTAACACCATCATCTATATGTTCAACACTATGCGCAGCAGCAGCCACAGACAATACTAACAATATAGCGCTAAGCCATATTGCGATAAATCGCCTATTAGTTACTGAAAGGAACATTTGTGTTATCCAAAGTATAAATCAAAATCGGCATTAGTCTACGCGACTTACAACTGCGTATGCAAGCTACTGATCAGTCACTTAACACATAAAAAAGCAATTTAGTCGCATTTATGCTGTTTACTTCGTTGTTAAAATAATTTTTAAAAACGAAGTAAATACAAAAGTTGTTATTTATTTTGTGCGTTTATTAACTCGTAAGCTGCTTGAATGTCTTGTGCTTTTTGTTTTGCCGTTTCCATCATCTCAGGAGGTAAGCCTTTAGCTACCAGTTTATCTGGGTGATGTTGCGACATAAGTTTACGATAAGCTTTTTTAATATCACTCGCTGAATCTTGTTCTGTAACACCTAACACTTTATAGGCGTTTTCAAGTTGCTGACCCGACTGTGCAAAGCTATGAGTTCCACCTCTTTGCCCTTGTTGATGAAAACTAGCCCCTGCAATTATCATCTCTAATAATTTATCTAATTCATGTGCAGAGTAGCCTAAGCCTTGAGCAACTTGGTGCAGTGCTTCTCGTTCATCTTCATCTAGGCTTCCATCAGCGAAAGCCACTTGAATTTGAATTTCTAAAAAAAGTAACAATAAATCCTGACGATTTCCAACGACAGATCTTAGTTCGGTTAATCGTTCGGTAACTGGAAAGCCTGTTGTTTTTCCATCTCTAAATGCATCTTGAGCTTGTTGACGCATTGCACCTTGTAACCCCAACTTATCCATATAAGCTGTAGCAAAAGCAATTTCATGCTGGGTAACCTGCCCATTAGCCTTAGCAATAAAACCCATAACTGAAAAACTGCTATAGAAAAATATTGCTTGGCGGTCGGCATCCGATTTAGCACCACCTAAGTTGTTAAAATTAAGCCCTATACCTTTATCAAACCGATGTCCGAGCCAAGCGCCCAATAACGCACCGAAAATATTTTTACTCAGCATCAAGCCAAATAAAAATCCTAAAACTTTACCCCAAATTCGCATCGTAAAACTCGATAATTAATTAATTATAAAATGGTTAAATAGTGTTTAGCTTAGCTAAACGTTCTGGTGTTCCAACATCTGTCCAAGCGTTAGTCATTAAACTCGCTGACACTTTACCTTGTTCAGCCCCAGCCCTTAACATAGGTGCTAAAGGTTGTATAAGTTGTTGTTCTTGAACTGGTTGTAACAAAGTCGATTCTTGTGTTGCAGCATCTTGCTTAAAAAAACTTTTTCTGTAAAGAGCAATACCACTAAAAGTGTATGTTTCATGATGGTTGTTTTTAGGGTTAGTTAATACCCCTTCAACAAGTTGAAAGTCACCTTTAGGGTTATGCTCTGGATTATTAACCAATAACAAATGAGCGTTAAACTCTTCACCTAAACGTGGTAATTGCTTGAGATTAAAATCGCAATAAATATCACCATTAATCACCATAAAAACATCATTTTCATGTTCAACTAACATCGGCAATGCTTTTATAATACCACCGGCTGTTTCTAATGCTACAGGCTCTTCGCTATAACTTATATTCGCCGAAAATTGCTGACCGCAACCGAGATAATCTACAATTTTTTGACCTAGCCATGCATGGTTAATTACAATATCTTTGATACCCGCCGCCACTAAATTTTTTATATGGTGCACTATCAACGGCAAGCCATTCACTGTTAACAGTGGTTTAGGGCAGTTATCAGTTAGTGGTCGCATTCGCTCGCCTCTACCTGCTGCTAATATCATAGCTTTCATGAAAAACTTTCCAAAATCTTACTTAAAAATAAGCACATTATGTTATTTGTTGAGCGCAGGTATTACCCGCTTACTGACTAACTCATGTAAAAAAGTGAGTTTATCATATTGTGCGCTAACATCTTGTATGTAGCTCAAGGTAAGTGGAATATCAGCTAAATATCCTGATTTACTGTCTCTGTGATAGAGGCGTGCAAAAATACCACTCGCTTTTATATGGCGCTGCAATCCAGTTAAATCAAACCAATATTGCCATTTTTCTTTTGTTAGGGTTTCGTTTGGAAAATAATTTTGCACTTGTAAGCGATAATCTTCTATTAAAGGTGCTATAAGCTGGTTTGGCCAACGTACGTAACAATCCCTTAATAAGGAAACCAAGTCATAGATAACGGGCCCTTCTACAGCATCTTGAAAGTCAATAATACCCAGTTCATCATTACTAAGCTGCATAATATTTCGGCTGTGGTAATCGCGATGCATAAATACTTTAGGTTGCTCAACCATGGCTGAAACTAATTCATCAAAGCAACAGGTTAATGCAATTTTCTCATCTGCAGTTAAATAAATAGCTAAATGTTTTTCGAGTAGCCATTCAGTAAAGATGCTCAGTTCTGTGAAAATAAATTTTTCATCATACAAAGGTAAAGTCGACACAGATACCGATGAGCATGTTAGCATTTTATCTAATTCTACTATCGCTTTAGCGTAATATTTCTGCATGTTATCACTTGATAATCGTTCAGATAATACCATGTCGCCAAAATCGCTAAGACAAAGAAAACCTTGTTCGAGATCCGCATGGATAATGTTAGGTACATTAACGCTAACATCTTTCAAAATTTGCTGAACGTTTAAAAAAGCTTGGTTATTTGATAGTTTTACCGGCGCATCAACCGCAATATAACTTTTACTTTGGTATGCAAAGCGAAAGTAACGTCGAAAACCGGCATCACCTGTAAGTGGTAATAAGTTGATTTTTTGCGTTGAAAACTGACTTTCAAGCCAATGTGATAAGGCTGTAGTTCTTAAATTACTCAATAGAAAATATCTCTAAAAAATGATAGTGCCAATATAACTAATTCGCAGGCTAAAGAAAATTGCTATATTATTACCGCCTTTAGCGTTAAAATGCCGAACTAAACTAGGCTTTGTATTTTTCAAGTTAATTACCCGGATTATAAATGCGTTTTTCCTTACACAAAACCCCCTTTCTCTGCCTAATAGCACTTACCTTTGGTAGTAAGGCGCAAAACATTGAAATAAATACAAATATTGCTAGTCAGTGCCCTATTCCATTTTATGCAAATCTTGCAGAAGAAACCGGTAAGCAGGCAAACGACAGCTTTACTATTTTATCTTCTACTTCAAATATTAAAAAAGGTGAATATGCCACGTTTACCGGTGGTGTTACCTTATTAAATCAAGATAAATCAATTGTTGCAGATGAATTATCCGTTAATAGAAATACATCTACAGTTAACGCTAATGGTGATATTCACTTTCAAAACAAAGGTATAGATATTTTTGCCGACACGCTTAATATAAATCAATTAAAAAAGTCCACGGCGTTAACATCAACTTCATATCAACTAAACGGCTCTGCTGGGCACGGAAGTGCAAAAGAAATTAATATTGATGGAAATGGAAAAACGATGAGTTTTATCGACTCAAGCTTTACCACTTGTTACGATCCTGTGCCAGATTGGCAGATGCGCGCAAGCGAGATTACCATTTCTTCAGATAAAAAATCACTTGAGGCATATAACGCTCGTTTTAGTCTTTTTGATGTGCCTATTTTATATATTCCTTATTTAACCATGCCTATTAGTGATGAACGCCAATCAGGTATGCTATACCCTAAAATTAGCACTTCAAAAAGCTCAGGTTTAGAAGTTGAAATTCCTTATTATGTCAATATATCAGAAAACATGGATGCCACTATTACACCACGCTACATGTCTGATAGAGGCACGCAATTAATTACAGAGTTTCGATATTTAGAAGGCTTACAGTCAGGTCAACTTGATATTGAATACCTCAATAAAGATAAAAAACTTAACAATAACGATGATTCACGTTACTTAGCCAGAATTCAACATATTGGTACTTTCTCAGAAAGGTTTAGAGCCCATGTAGACTACACGACCATTAGTGATGATAATTACTTAGTGGATTTAGGTAGTAGCCAATTTAACTCTAACGATGCATATCTCTATCAAATAGGTGAATTGGCTTATTTCGCAGAAAATTGGCAAACCACCCTAAAATTACAAGATTTTGAATTATTAGGCAATCATCAACAAAGTTATAAAACCTTGCCTCAAATAGAAGCGAGGCGCCAACAAACTTTTGATGACTTTGATGGTATCTTTGATGTTTATGGCGAATTTTCTAGCTTTGATACACCAGATTTAACCAAGCCAACAGCGCAGAGATACCATGTAGAAGCTGGTTTACTTTACCCTATGGTTACACCTGCATGGTTTTTAAATTCAGAACTCAAAGTTCTGCAAACTAATTACATTCAACAAAATATTGGTAATAACAGCCTGCTAGAAAAAAATATTAATAGAACGTTGCCTAAAATACGATTGCATGGTGGTGTCAATTTTGATCGTAACATCGCCTTATTTAATAGCGAGTACAACCAAACACTTGAGCCACAGTTACAGTACCTTTATATCCCTGAAAAAGATCAAAGCAACATTGGTATTTACGACACAACTCTATTGCAAGATGACTATAACGGTTTATTCCGTGACCGTCGCTTTAGTGGCATAGACAGAATAGCACAAGCCAATCAGGTTTCGTGGGGGGTAACAAGTAGGTTATTAAATGCTGAAAATAACGAAATGTTGCGTTTTAGTTTGGGCCGTATTGTTTATTTAAATGAAAGTAACTTTGATGAAGCAAATCAAGACACCTTAGTAGATAAGTCAGCATTAGCAGCCGATATTTTCCTTCATTTAAGTCGAAACTGGCAGTTTAGTTCTGACATTCAATATAATACCGATTTAGGCGTGACCAATAAAAGTCAAACCACTTTAGATTACTTATTTAGTAATAATCAAACAATTCAATTGAACCATCGATATACTCGCGATGTCTCAGGAGAGTCATTAGAACAAATGTCGTTGGCGGCAAATGTTAAAATTGCCCAGCGGTGGCAACTTGTAGGGCGGTTTACACAAGACTTACAAGGCAAACGCAGTATTGAAAGCTATGCAGGTCTTGAGTACAGCAGTTGTTGTTGGGGGATACGTTTTACGTACCATCGCAATATTAACTCTAAAATTGAAGACGACCTGAACATAAATGAAAACCGCGATGCATTTGATAGCAGTTTTAATATTCAATTTGTATATAATGGCATAAATAGCAATAAATCTTCCGACAGTGTTGGAGATATGCTTAATTCAAGTATATTCGGCTATAAACGCCCTTACTTCCTCAATAACTAATTAAAAGAAATATACGTTACATGAAAAATTCATTGAAATTATTACTTCTTAGCTCGGTGTTTATTTTAAGCTCATATGAACAGAGTATAGCTGCTGAAGTTGAGCTAGACCGAGTAGCAGCCGTGGTTAATAGTGGTGTGGTATTAGAGTCTGAAGTTAAAGATCTTATTACTTCTATTACCCTACAAGCAAAAAAGAATAACCAAACATTACCTTCTGATCGCGCATTGCGAATTCAAGTAATGGATAAGTTAATTAATGACGCAATAATAGCTCAATTAGGTGAGCGCATGGGTGTTCAAGTGAGTGATGCTCAGCTTGACGAAACCTTGTCTAATTTAGCAAAAGATAATAATCAAACGCTTGATTCATTCCGTCAAGCGCTTGTTGCAGATGGATTAGTTTACGAGAAGTATCGTGAAAGCGTTCGTAATGAGTTAATTGCAGGAGAAGTAAGACGCGCAAGTTTACGTCGTCGTATTTATATTTCACCTCAAGAAATTACCAACTTAATGTCAGTAATGAAAGAGCAAACTAATGCTGACGTTGAATATCGCTTAGGTCATATCTTGATCGAGTTCCCTAATAATCCAAAGCAAGCAGATATTAATGCGGCTAAAGTACGTGCTGATAAAGTACTAGAGTTATTAGATAGCGGCAGCGATTTTACCAATATTGCAATGACATCATCTGGTGGCTCGAACGCTCTTGAAGGTGGTGATTTAGGTTGGAAAACCATTAATGAAATGCCAACATTATTTTCTGAACTCGTTGCAGGTCAAGAAAAAGGCAGTGTGTTTGGTCCAATACGTACAGGTTTAGGTTTTAGTATCGTGAAATTAGTCGATGTTCGTGGTCGTCAGGTTGTCGAAATTGAAGAAGTCAAAGCCAGTCACATATTGATTAAACCTTCAATTATATTAAGTGAAGCAAAAGCAGAAGCCTTACTACAAAGTTTTGTTGATAAACTAAACGCTGGTGAAGCCGACTTTGCCGAACTGGCTAAAGAACATTCTGAAGGACCTACATCGGTTCGTGGTGGTGACTTAGGTTGGTCAGAGCCAAGTAAATATGACCCAGCATTTTCCGAAGCATTAGCCAGTTTAGATATCGACGAAGTTCATAAACCATTTCGCTCATCATTTGGTTGGCATATAGCTAAATTAACTGGTCGTAGAACATTAGACGCCACCCAACAAATGAATGAAAACCGAGTATACCAACTGCTTTATAACCGTAAATTCGGTATGGAAGGGGCTCGTTGGATTAAAGAACTACGCGATGAAGCATACATAGAAATTATAGAAACAGGTAAAAAGTAGTGTTAAAACGAATTGCAATAACGCCAGGCGAGCCTGCAGGCATTGGCCCAGACCTGATGATAAAAGTAGCACAGCGAGATTGGCCAATTCAGATGGTTGCTGTCGCATCTCCTGAGTTATTAATTGCAAGGGCAAAGCTATTAAACCTGCCGATCACCATCAAGCAATATAACGTCAATGATGAAGTAACATCACATAAAGCGGGAACGCTTCTTGTGTTACCTGTGCCATTAGAAGATATTTGCGAAGCTGGTGTTGCTAACCCTAATAATGGCCGCTATGTGGTTGAAACTTTGCGTATTGCGAGTGAAAAAAACATTTCAGGTGAATTTGACGCCGTTGTTACTGGCCCTGTACATAAAGGGTTAATTAATAAAGCAGGAATCGCATTTAGTGGCCATACAGAATACTTTGCTCATGAAGCGAATTGCTCTGACGTTGTCATGATGCTAGCCACTGAAGGGTTAAGAGTTGCACTGGTAACTACACATATTCCTTTAGCTTATGTGTCTAAAGCCATTACCCACGAAAGGCTTCAAAAAGTTTCGCGTATATTACATAAAGATTTAATCAAGAAGTTTGGCATCCCTAACCCCAAAATTTATGTTTGTGGTATTAATCCGCATGCGGGGGAAGATGGCCACCTTGGTCGTGAAGAAATCGATGTAATGATCCCGGCATTAGAAGAATTACGTTTAGAGGGCATGAACCTAATTGGTCCATTACCTGCTGATACAATTTTCCAAGCTAAATACTTAAATGACGCTGATGCGATTTTAACCATGTTTCATGATCAGGGTTTACCGGTACTTAAATATAAAGGTTTTGGCGCTTCAGTTAATATTACCCTTGGATTACCATTTATTAGAACATCGGTAGATCATGGTACGGCGTTTGATTTAGCCGGCACCAATCAGGCAGATGCTGGTAGCTTTTATGAAGCTATAAATACCGCGATAACATTGGCTAATAACCATGACAAAGATGCATTAGAGCAGACAAAACTATGAGCAAAAACTCCCACTTAGGTCATCAAGCTAAAAAACGCTTCGGTCAAAACTTTTTACACAATGAAGCTATTATTAGCGATATTGTTGATGCTATTAACCCAGAGCCTGGTGAAAACTTAGTAGAAATTGGCCCAGGTCTAGGCGCACTTACCGAGCCTGTTATCGAACGAGCTGGTCATCTTAATGTCGTTGAGTTAGATAGGGATTTAGCGCACAGACTTCGTCATCATCCATTTTTGGCTTCAAAGCTCACCATACATGAAGAAGATGCTTTAAAGTTCGACTTTGCTCAACTTGCTAGTAGTGAAAAGCCATTACGCATTTTTGGTAATTTGCCATATAACATTTCAACGCCGCTTATTTTTCACTTGCTCACGTTTAAAGACAAAGTAAAAGATATGCATTTTATGCTACAAAAAGAAGTAGTTGAGCGTATGGCATCAGGTGAAAACTGCAAAGCTTTTGGGCGCTTATCAATTATGACCCAATATCAATGCCAAGTGATACCTGTAATGGAAATTGGGCCTGAAGCGTTTAAACCTGCACCAAAAGTAGATTCTGCTATTGTCAGATTAATACCGCATAAAACCATAAAAAATCCTGTTAAAGATATTAACTCGCTTAACAAAGTTTGTTTGGCTGCATTTAATCAGCGTAGAAAAACGATTCGAAACAGCTTTAAAAAACTGATTTCTGCTGAGCAATTAACAGCGTTAGGCATAGATCCCGGACTTCGCCCTGAAAACTTAGCTTTAGCAGATTTTGTTATGTTAGCGAATTTTGTCACTGACAACCCGGTAGAACTAGATAATGAGTAATGACAAAGTGGCAACAGCCGCTGATATTGACATTTCTATTGTCACTGACTTCATTGCGCAGCAATCTGTCGAAGCAGAGCAACAATTTGTTTTTAGTTACACTATCACTGTTACAAATAATAGCAGTGAAACGGTACAATTACTGAGTCGATATTGGTTGATTTCTGATGCTAACGGTGAAACTAATACCGTTACAGGTGAAGGTGTTATCGGTCAGCAACCATTTATTAAGCCCGAGCAAAGCTTTACCTACTCAAGTGGCTGCGTGTTGAAGTCTCCTTTAGGTAACATGCAAGGTCACTATCAAATGCAAACACATTCAGCAGCGCTTATTCAAGTTGAAATACCCCCTTTTCGATTAGCAAAGCCTAATATATTGAACTAGAGAACAGTTATGGCTATTTATTTCGTCGGTGATATTCAAGGTTGCTATAACGAACTAGATGCATTGCTGAATCAAGTTGGGTTTTCTAGTAATAGTGACCAACTTTATGTTGCGGGTGACCTCGTCGCCCGTGGGCCTAACTCACTTGAAACCTTACGTTTTATAAAGTCACTTGGTAAAAATGCTAAAATCGTCTTAGGTAATCACGACTTGCATTTACTTGCTGTATATCAAGGGATTAAAAAAGTAAAAAAGCAAGATTTGCTAACAACGTTATTGGCAGCGCCTGATGCAGCCTCGCTAATGCAGTGGTTAATTCAACAGCCATTGATTCAAAAACTCCCCAATGAAGAAACTTACATGAGTCATGCCGGACTCTCGCCGCAGTGGACGCCTAAAGTAGCCATGGAGCAGGCTGAAATAGCGCATCAACACTTAACTTCTTCAGCAAGCCAAACTTGGCTGCGTAATATGTATGGCGAACAACCTACAAGCTGGCAGAATGCAAATGATGACTTAGAACGATTTAGATTTACTATTAACTCCCTTACTCGCATGCGCTATTGTCATGCCGATGGTAGTTTAGATTTTAACTGCAAAGAAAGCCCTGCTAGCGCACCTAAAACACTCACGCCTTGGTTTGAGTTTCAACATATTTCTCAGCATACACAATGGATATTCGGCCATTGGGCAGCGTTAATGGGAAAATGTCAGCCTGAAAATATTTATGCTCTAGATACTGGCTGTGTTTGGGGGCAACATATGACGATGTTGAGGTGGCATGATAAGAAAATATTTATCGAGCAATCACACAAAAATCAAAGATAAAGCAGAGCATTAGTTTAAAATGTAATTTAGCTTGTTATACTAAGCCATAATAAACAACCTACATTACCTTGTAGTCTAATAATAATTAATGCTTACACGTTCTTTTAGTTCAATTGACTGATTATAGTGTAAGCAAATAATGACTTAATCAATACCTTGGTGGGCTCTATGAAATTAACCGTAGCGACGAAAATAATTGGTGGCTTTACCATTATTTCACTTTTACTTTTTTTAACCAGCGCAATATCTTGGAATAGCCTAAATACAATTGGTGATGCCACAAAGCAGCAAGATGAACTTGCCATACCGACTTTAAAAGAAAGTAATAAATTAGCAAATGACCTAACCGGCATTGGTAACCTAACACTAAGGGCATACTATCAAACCACACTGGAGCCACTTGCAGCGAACCAAGAAACTTTTGACGCAGACACAAGCAACTTTAGAAAACATTTAAAAAAGCTAAAAAGCATTGTTCAAAACGAACCTAGTTTACTCAGTAACCTCCATAAAATTGATCCTGTTTATAACAAATTAGAAGATGAAATAGAAAGTGTATTAAGCAATAGAAAACTTGCTATAGAGCAACAAATCACCCTAACTGAAAAAATAGATAACATTGAAGAAAGCGCCGACGACACCGCTACTATTTTATTAGACCTTGGCGATCACGAAATGGCTACAACTAAACTACAACGTGCGGTGAGCTTAGCCGAACGTTTAGAAATGTTGCTTAATAGCATAGTAAGTTCATCTTTTGAATATCGTGATGTTAAAGATGAGCAATCTGCATCGCTAGTGACTAACGAAATACAAAACACTTTTATCGATATTGAGAAATCTATTATTGATGTTGTTAGTGAGCTAAAACTACAAAACACACCAAATATTGCAGAAGATTTAACTGATAGCTTTGCAGCGTTAAAAGGTTACATTACTGGCAATGAGAAAATATTTTCAAATAAAGACAATCAATTAAATGCGATAGCAGCGGCTACTATTAGTTTAAAATTAGCCGAAGATGGCATTTACCGCGCAAATACCATTTTGGCTAAACAAGTTGAATTAGCAAACGAAACAACCATAGCAACAGGTATTTTAATTGAAAAATCAGTTTCTGATGGTACTCGAAATACCTTTATAATCACCTTAATCTCAATCGTCTTAGCAATAGTTATTGCATGGAAAACTTTAACCAGCATTACCCGACCGCTAAGACGTGTAAATGAAATGCTGCACATTGTTGCATCAGGTGACTTATCTCGTAAGCTAGATGAAAGTGGCAATGATGAATTCGCTCAACTTTCACACAACTGTAATTTGTTAATAGATAGTCTTCGTACGTTAATACAAAGTATTGTTAGTCGCTCCACTCAACTTGCCACAGCGGCAGAGCAAACGTCAGCAGTAACAGCTCAAAGTACGACAGCAATCGAAGAGCAGCGTGCTCAGGTAGAACAGGCGGCCTCAGCAACAACAGAAATGAGTAGTACGGCACAAAGTGTATTATCGAGCGCGAATGATGCGTTAGGTGAAATCAAACAAGCAGACGATGAAGCAGAGCGTGTTAAAGTTATTTCTGGCCGTAATCGTGCAACCATCGAACTACTTGCTAAAGAAGTTGAATCAGCATCACAAGTGATTAATAAACTTCAACAGGACAGCGCATCTATAGGCGGTATTCTTGATGTTATCAGAAGTATTGCAGACCAAACTAATCTACTAGCATTAAATGCTGCGATAGAAGCGGCACGCGCAGGTGAGCATGGCCGAGGGTTTGCTGTGGTAGCAGATGAAGTAAGAACACTAGCAAGTCGTACTCAAGTCTCTACCCAAGAGATTCAAAATATGATCGAAGTGCTACAAGGTGGCGCAGAAAAAGCGGTTTCTGTGATGGATACCGGTAAAGAACAAGCAACTAATTGTGTTGAGCAAAGTGTCGAAGCTGAAAAAGCACTTGATACCATTACCCATGCAGTTCATGAAGCATTCGACCGCAGTTCTCAAATCGCGACAGCGGCAGAGGAACAAAGTGTTGTTGCTCATGAAATAAGTGAAAACTTAGAGTCTATTGTTGCTATTGCAGAACAAACGACAGCCGGCTCTAAACAAACGGCAGAATCAAGTAGTGAAGTGGCGCGTTTAGCGGAAGAGTTACAACAATCGGTACAAGAGTTTAAACTTTAGCTATTCACAAAACTAACGCATAAAAAAGAGCGCATGAGCGCTCTTTTTTGATCTAACAATACAAACAATCAATGCAACAAAATCAAATTATATTTATTGGGAATATATTCCCTAGCTACCTTTAAACTTTTTCATAAATTGAAAAGTCGAGTTGGTATTGATTTTTTTCATCGCTCGGTCGAATATCGCTAGCCACTTTCTTCCAAACTGCTAGATCATATGCAGGGAAATACGTATCACCATCAATATCCGCATCGATGTGTGTTATATAAAGTCGCTGTGCAGCCGCTAAACAATGTTGATATATTGCACCACCCCCAATAACCATCACTTCTTCACTATCAACTACTAACGCCAAGGCAGCGTCAACGGAATTAACCACTTCAACGCCTGCGACTTGATAGCTCTCGTCTCGAGAAATAACGATATTTTTTCGTCCCGGTAAGGGCCGACCTATCGATTGAAAAGTTTTTCGCCCCATAATAATAGGCTTACCTAAGGTAGTTTTTTTAAAGTAAGCTAAATCAGCGGGCAAGTGCCACGGCATATCATTATTTTTACCGATAACACGATCATTAGCGTGTGCAACTATCATTGAGAGTATGGTCATGTGGGTTATTAATTCTTAAGCAGCGTAATTTAAAAATATTATACGTGATTACCGGCAACAAAAAAGGTGCATTGTATCGCTACAAAGCACCTTTTTTTTATCGGGGAAAGTAATGTTATAGATTACTTACGATATTCAACTTCTACGTCGTAATCGTCTTCATCCCAATCTTCATCGTCAAGATCATCGGCTAAATCAGCATCAGCTATAGCATCTTCATGATAAGTATCCCATTTAAACTCAACAGTTTTACCATCAATAGGCGCTTCTTCAACCTCTGGAGGTAATGCCTCAATAAAGCTCATAACGCCCTGACACAAATCTTCGGTGCCCATTCTGTTTACTGCTGAAATACTGCGAACCTCACCTTCCCAGCCTAAGCCTTCGATAATGCGATCAGTAACTTCTTTAGCTTCTTCTTCAAGCAATAAGTCTAACTTGTTAAAGACTAACCAGCGTGGCTTTCCTGCTAGTGCTGCAGAATGTGTTTCTAGTTCACCCGCAATGGTTTTTGCATTTTCTAACGGATCAGAGCCATCAACAGGTAAAACATCAACCACATGCAATAAGATACGACAACGCTCTAAGTGTTTTAGAAACTGTGTACCTAAACCAGCGCCGTCAGCTGCACCTTCAATCAAACCAGGGATATCAGCAATAACAAAACTACGTTGAGCATCTAAACGCACAACACCTAAGTTAGGCACAAGCGTGGTAAACGGATAATCGGCTACTTTTGGCTTCGCTGCAGATACACTGCGAATTAACGTTGATTTACCGGCATTAGGCAAGCCAAGTAATCCAACATCAGCTAAAAGTAATAACTCAAGTTTCAAGTTACGAATTTCACCTGGGGTGCCATCAGTTTTCTGACGCGGAGCACGGTTAGTACTACTTTTGAAACGGCTATTACCTAAGCCATGCCAACCACCTTTAGCGACCAGTAATTTTTGCTCGTGTTGCGTTAAATCACCAAGTTGCTCACCGGTGTCAATGTCCACAGCACGCGTACCAATAGGTACTTTTAGGTACAAGTCTTCTGAACCTTTACCTGTACAATCTCTGCTTCGGCCGTTTTCACCACGTTTCGCGCGATGAAATTTCTCAAAACGGTAATCGATTAGTGTATTCCAGCTTTCATCCGCTAATAAGTAAACGTCGCCACCATCACCGCCGTCACCGCCGTTTGGTCCACCGAACTCGATATACTTTTCTTTACGAAAACTAACAATACCATTACCACCGTCTCCGGCTTCTACGCGAATTTCTACTTCATCTACGAATTTCATGGTGTTTTAAAACACTCCAAAATTTTATTTTCTGCTACATATTATAAATGATTTATTTCAAATAGTATGAACAATGTCATTTTTTATACAATTTGTAACGAGTAGGATAAATTATACCCATTTCATTAATTAGCTAGACTACTTTATACGTAGGGAAAACGGCCAGATATAAGGCGTTTATTTTAATAACGAGTTGCTCTAATTATTAAATAAATAACGCAATCTTTGATTGTTTTAACCAGTAGAAATAGTCAGATAATTAGTGAGATTGGTATTACCTGCAAAAAAAAACCCTGCGTAACAGCAGGGTTTTATAAGTTTGCGTATTACTACTCAGCAATAATGCTTACAAACTTGCGGTTTTTAGGACCTTTAACTTCAAATTGTACTTTACCATCTGATAAAGCAAATAAAGTGTGGTCTTTACCGATACCCATGTTGCTACCAGCGTGGAAACGAGTACCACGTTGACGAACAATAATGTTACCCGCTAAAACGGCTTCGCCGCCAAAACGTTTAACACCTAGGCGTTTAGCTTCTGAATCACGACCGTTACGTGTACTACCCGCAGCTTTCTTATGTGCCATTGTAAATCGCTCCTAATTAGCCGTTAATGCCAGTAATTTTCACTTCAGTGAACCATTGACGATGGCCCGCTTCTTTACGTGAATGCTTACGACGTTTAAATTTAACAATTTTAACTTTGTCAGCGCGACCTTGGTTTACAACCTCAGCCACAACTTTACCACCAGCAATGTAAGGCGCGCCTACATTGATGCTCTCGCCATCGGCGATCATTAAAACGTTTTCGAATTCTACTGCAGCACCAATTTCAAGTTCAATTTTTTCTAAACGAACCGTTTGGCCTTCAGTTACACGATGCTGTTTACCACCGCTTTGGAATACCGCGTACATAGCTACTCCGTACTGCGTCATCATCTATGGACGACGCTTAAATTTAAAATTATAGGGCGCGAATTCTACGCGAAGAAATCAGATAGAGCAAGTATAAAAGTAATGATTTATTATTATTTTTAATTAAGTAAAAACTTCTTACTCACAAAACTTCTATCATCATGAATTTCGTGTAAAATTACCTCGGAAATTACGGGTATTCTATCACTAAAGAACATTTAAGGTAACTTGTTACGCTCTATGAATATAAAAAATATCCAAGCTTTGGCTCAACAAGACATGACCGCGGTCAACGATCTGATTTTTTCAAAACTACATTCCGACGTTGCGCTTATAAATCAATTAGGTGTATACATCGTTAATGGTGGTGGCAAACGTATGCGCCCATTACTTACCGTTTTAGCGGCTAAAGCTATTGGTTATAAGGGTGAGGAACATTTACAGCTTGCGGCAATCGTTGAATTTATTCATACCTCAACACTTTTGCATGACGATGTTGTTGATGAGTCGAACATGCGCCGTGGTCGTGAAACAGCTAATGCGATGTTTGGTAATAGTGCCAGTGTGCTGGTAGGTGATTTTTTATATTCTCGTTCATTTCAAATGATGAGTGAATTAAGCAACTTAAAAATTATGGACATTTTATCTGACGCAACCAATATTATTGCTGAAGGTGAAGTGCTGCAATTGATGAATTGCAATGATCCCGACACCACAGAAGATAGCTACATGAAAGTTATCTACTGTAAAACAGCGAAATTATTTGAAGCGGCTACCCGCCTTGCAGCTGTTATTGCTAAACAAGATGATGTAACAGAACTGGCTATGCTCAATTACGGTAAACATTTAGGCACTGCTTTTCAGTTAGTTGACGACATTATGGATTACACGGCTGACGCACAAGAAATGGGTAAAAATGTTGGCGACGACCTCGCTGAAGGCAAACCTACTTTACCACTGCTTTATGCAATGAAACATGCAAATGAGCAACAAAGTCTCATGATACGTAATGCAATCGAACATGGTGATGGCATGGATAATCTCGATGATATTCTTGCAGCGATGAAACAAACAGGCGCTTTAGTTTACACACAGAAAAAAGCTGAAGAAGAAGCCGACAAAGCCATTAGCGCTATCGCAATACTGCCAGAGTCAGAATATAAACAAGCATTAATTTCTCTTGCACATATTGCAGCTAATCGTACTCACTAAACACTCACACCCTGAAAAATTAACAGTTAGTGGCACTAGCTGTTAATATTTATTAACCCAAGTTTTTATCTCATTTCGCTCGCTATCAACCTATACAATGCCCTCAGCTACTTGCTAAAATAAGCCATATTTTCAATCGAAACATAAAAACATGCCAACAAAAAAAGTGAGTTGTCCAACGATCACCCAAAGCGATTTTGGTACATTACAAAATGGTGAAAGTGCACAACTTTATACGTTAGAAAACTGTCATGGCGTGAATATAAAAATCAGTAATTACGGCGGTATTATTGTAGCCCTTGAAACGCTAGATAAGCACAGTAATTCAGCTGATATTGTTTTAGGTTATGAGAACATTGAATCATATGAGAATGACCCATACTATTTGGGCGCAATTATTGGTCGATATGCCGGACGAATTGATCATGGCCTGTTAACGATTAACGAAAACACTTATCAGCTTGAACTGAATAATAATGACAACCAACTTCATGGTGGCTTTCAGGCTTTGAACAAGCAGCTTTGGCAAGCAACATGCACAAGTAGTACTGAATATGTCAGTTTAATATTGCATCACACAAGCCCTGATGGTGCTAACGGCTTTCCCGGCAATGTTGATTTTAAGGTTATCTATAGTCTGAGCAATAACAATGAATTAACCATTGAATATTTTGCTAGCACAGATAAAACCACTGCCATTAACTTAACTCAGCATAGCTATTTTAATCTTGCAGGACATAACTCTGGTGATATTTATCAACATCAAATCCAACTAAACGCTGAACACTTTCTCCCGATGAATGAACGAATTTATCCCACAGGGGAAATTAGAACGGTAAAGAATAGTGCTCACGACTTCAAGCAATTAAAACTTTTAGGCTCGGACATAAAGTCTAACGACGAACAAGTTGTTATTGCCAAAGGTTACGATAATTATTGGTTAACAAATGATAATGCGATAACAGGTGAGGTTTATACTGCTCGTGCAATAGAGCCAAACTCTGGTCGACAATTAACAATGTATAGCGATAATCCTTGTTTAATTTTATACACCGCTAATTATATTGATGGCAGCCAAACCGGTAAGCAAGGTACGGTTTATCAGCAGCACTCAGCGTTTTGTTTTGAACCGCAACGCTTAGCTAATAATTTAACGGGAGCCGACATTAAAAACACTATACTTAACCCAGAACAGCCATTTTATAGTAAAACTCGCTTTATTTTTGAAACGCTAGCTTAGTTTAAGTGCCGTTTTCGACTTTATATTTGCTGATCAAAGGCAGGTATTTAACATGAAAAAGCTAATTATAGCGCCGTATAAATGCCCCAAAATAGCATTAACATGTTAACTGTAATTTAAATCAAGATGATGAAGAAACACCTAATAATAAACTAATGTCTTTAGTGATTTCATCAATTCTATTAACATCTGTTGGTGCAATAAATATTGTATCGTCGCCAGCTAAAGTACCTAAAATACCTGTAGACTCACCTAAACTGTCTAACATTCTTGAAATTAATGGCGCGCCACCAATGCCAGTTTTTAAAATAATCTGCATATTGTTATGTTTTACACTGATCACAACAGATTGAATTGCTTGCTTAGATTTTGGCACCGCTAATTCATCAGGTAAAATATAAACAACTTGATCACTAGCATTACGCATTTTTACAGCGCCCAGCTTAGACAACAAGCGTGAAATTTTCGCCTGTGACATATTCTTAAAGCCTTGTATATCAAGCGCATCGGCAAGTTGACTTTGTGAGCCATAACACTGCTCTTTAAGTAACGCCTTAAACGCAAGTATTAATTCTGCTTCATTTTTTTTACGGCTTGTGGTCATTATTTAACTCAAAACGGAAATTTCTAATGGTCTATTGTATAAAATAAATATTTTTTCAGCTATTTTATTTTATCTCGAATACTAATTACTTTTTTTCTCATTATTTTACAACACATTTGCGTTGCTCAGATAACCCCATGGCAAGTACATAAGGCGCTTGTTTTTGTCGAGTTATAAAATCAGCTTTATTGGCAAGGTTAAGCCAGTTATGGCTGATCAAACTCTGAGCGACTGCACCTCCTAACGTGGCACCTGGACCTAAAATAATCAACTTATCTGGTGCAAATTCTTTAATGGCGACCTCTATCGCTTTTGAAAAGTTATATGGCTCGACCACTTGAGTGCTTAGCGTATATTGATGTAAACGTTTAACATCGCAACTAAAAGGTTGCCATACTTGCCCTAACCCATCGATTAGCGGTATTTCTGGCATACTAAATAATTCAGACGACATCAATTTCATCGCTTGTGCTGAAACATCTGTTAGTAACGGAGTATGAAAAGCTGCATGGTTAAATAAATTCATGGGGTAGCGGTCTTGTACTACGGGTAGTAATGCTTCTAGCGATTTTAGCCCATTCTTATTACCACCAAAAACTAAATAGCCACCTAAATTAATCGACACATACACTTCACAATCACTTTGTTGGTTGGCTTGCGCTAAGCATTGCATCACCCTTTGCTCTTGCTCACCGTCAACTTTCCATTCATCGTTAATGATGGGATAGATCATTTGACCGCCAATAACGCCGTTTGTCATCATTGAGCCCATGGTATTAATTAGCTCAATCGCTTGTTTGGGCTTTAAAGCGCCAGCAACCGCTAATGCGATATACCAACCCATCGAGTTTCCAGTCACGGCTACAATATCAAATTCATCTTTATTAATAGCTTGGTAATCTAATAGCGCACAAGCATAAATAAGCGCAGAAGCGTTTTCACCCGCTGTATGAATACGCATACTGTAATTTTGCATGCCATCAAGTTCAGCGACTTTTATTTGCCCTTGCTTATCACGATAGTCATCTATCAGTGAAACAATTTCAGTTTTATCGCCATGCAGACGCTGTAAATAACCTAGCTCTTCTTTATTATATGTGCCACGCCCTGGACAAATAACGACTGCTCGCTGCTTTTTTTTAAATTCTTTAGAGTTTTTATCTTGCGCACTCATTGGCAAACCTCCTTCGCGGCTGCAATTATATTGTCAACTGATGGCAACACTTCATAAGCAGCAGCGCCAAGGGGAATAAAACTATCGCTGGCAGTAACACGCTTTATTTTAGGACAATTGCTTGTTTGTTCATGAATTAACGTGACTAAAGCTTCACTGATTGACCCCGTTTGTCGACATTCATCAACAATAAGCACATGTTCGCACTCATTTACTTGTGCCAAAATGCCTTTTTCATCAAGGGGTGCTAACCAACGCAAATCAACAACACGCGCATCAATGCCCTGTTCGGCTAACTTGGCTTGGGCTTGGCGCGATAAATAATTGCCATTACCATAGGTTAAAATACATAGTTTTTTACCTGTGCCAGCAACCTTAACGCCCAAATCAATGTTGCTATTTTCTTGTGCTGGTGGCTTATATTCAAACGTCCACAGTCCGTCACCTTCTTCATGCAGGTCTTTCGCCATATATAACGCTATAGGTTCTAAAAATATCACCATACGCTGCTGTTCTTGCGCTAAACGCACACTAGCACGCATCATTTCAACCGCGTCAGCACCATTTGATGGACACGCCAGAATCAGACCAGGAATATCACGAAAAACAGCAAACGAATTATCATTATGAAAATGTCCACCAAAGCCTTTTTGATAAGCTAAACCCGCAATACGAATTACCATAGGGTTAGTAAACTGACCATTGGAGAAAAACGGTAAGGTGGCTGCTTCACCACGAATTTGATCTTCAGCATTGTGCACATAAGCTAGAAATTGAATTTCAGGTATCGGTAAAAATCCGTTATGCGCTAAACCAATAGCCGCACCTAAAATGGTTTGTTCATCTAACAGCGTATTAACCACACGACTTTTACCAAAGCGTTCGCATAGTTTTGCTGTTACGTTGTACACCCCACCTTTTTTGCCAATGTCTTCACCACACATAACAATATTGGGATATTCAGCCATTAAATCCATTAATGCCCAGTTAATCAATTTTGCTAAATGCTGCTTTTTAGACAGATTGTGTTTTTCATGTTTGAATATTTCTGCACGGGTGTTATCACTTACGACTAACGAACTTCGTGCTTTATGAATACTAGGTATAATGCTCGCCATTACGGCATCAGCACTGGTTAATTTTTCTTTACCTGCTGCATTGTCAGCAATTACAGCAATACGTTGTTCAACATTTTGATAAATTTCAATTAACTGTTCGGCACTTAAAATATTGTTTTCTAATATTATGCGTGCGGTATGTAAAAGTGGGTCTTGAAACTCTGTCGCGGTAATATCGACCATATCGCGATAAACAAACTCAGCATCTGAACCCGCATGACCGAGTAAACGCACCATGCGGATATGTAAAAATACCGGTTTACGTAATTCGCGTGCAATGTGCTCAGCTTTTTTCGCTGTATGATACGTGTCTAGTATATTCAAGCCATCACAGTAGAGATAAGTTATACCGGCTCTATTTTGATAATTAGCAGCGATCCAACCTTCTGGGGTTGCCGTTGAAATACCAATGCCGTTATCTTCACAAACAAAAACAATCGGCATAGGGATCGACTGATACGCAGCCCAAGCCGTGCTGTTAATTGCTCCTTGTGTAGTTGAGTGATTCGAAGAAGCATCACCGAAATTACAAATAATCACGCCATCGTTAGGAATTTCACCTTGGTGTGCTAACCGTTTGGCAAGTGGAATACTATAAGCCGCGCCAATGGCTTTAGGTAAGTGCGAGGCTATGGTGCTGGTTTGTGGTGGTATCGATAGCGCTTTACTACCTAAAACCTTATGACGACCACCAGAAATGGGGTCATCCTTTGAAGCCGCAAATGATAACAACATGTCATATAAAATAGTTTGTCCGGGCACTTGTTTGCTGCGCTGTATAACAAACGCGCCGCTGCGATAATGTAAAAAGGCCATATCAGTCGGACGAAATGCCTTGGCATAAGCCGCATTACCCTCATGGCCAGAACTACCAATAGTATAAAAACTTTGGCCTTTTTTCTGCATCACGCGTGATTGTAAATCAAGGTGACGACTCATTACTTGGGTTTCAAATAGGTCAATAATGTCAGCTGAGCTTAAGCCAACATCACTTGCGCTTAACGTACATCTTGATTCAGGTAAAGTACCGGCGCGAACAAAGTTGATAAAATTTTCTTTCACCAACTGATTACGATCAGACATGATATCTCCACGGGTCATTTTTATTATTGTGGTTTAAAGGTAACGTTTATGGCCATTTTAAAATAACTAAAAAGCCTAAATTAAAGACGCATTCACTACGCCTTTAATTACACCTTATTTTAGTAAAATGCTTGTAGACCCGTTTGCGCTCTACCCAGTATCAAGGCATGTACATCATGTGTGCCTTCATAGGTGTTAACCGCTTCAAGGTTCATCATATGACGTATAATATGAAATTCGTCGGCAATACCATTGCCACCGTGCATATCTCGGGCATTTCGAGCAATTTCTAATGCCTTACCACAAGAATTACGTTTGATTAAGGATATTGCTTCAGGCGCTAGCTGATCTGAATCCATTAAGCGCCCTGCTTGTAAACAGGCTAATAGTCCGGTGGTAATATCGGTTTGCATATCAGCTAATTTCTTCTGAATTAACTGTGTTGCCGCCAATGGACGACCAAACTGTTCGCGGTCAAGCGTGTATTGACGCGCGCCGTGCCAGCAAAACTCTGCCGCACCTAAAGCGCCCCAAGCTATGCCGTAGCGTGCTTTGTTCAAACAACCAAATGGACCTGACAAACCTTTAACATTTGGCAGTAAATTCTCACTAGGTACAAATACATTGTCCATTACGATTTCACCGGTAATCGATGCACGTAATGAAAATTTACCTTCAATTTTAGGTGCACTTAATCCTTCCATACCTTTTTCTAAAACAAATCCACGAATGACACCGTCGAGCTTGGCCCATACCACAAAAATATCAGCCACTGGTGAGTTCGTGATCCACATTTTATTTCCTGTCATGCGATAGCCACCTTCTACCGCAGTGGCATGGGTAGTCATACTGGCAGGATCAGAACCTGAATTCGGCTCTGTTAAGCCAAAACAACCAATGTATTCACCGCTCGCAAGTTTAGGTAAATATTTCATTCGTTGCTCTTCACTACCATAAGCATAAATTGGATGCATAACTAAAGACGATTGAACGCTCATTGCACTACGGTAACCACTGTCAACCCGCTCAACTTCACGAGCAACTAAACCGTAGGTAACATAATTTACGCCAGCACAGCCGTATTTCTCAGGTAAGGTTGCACCTAATAACCCCAATGCACCTAGCTCGCGCATAATTTCAACATCGAATACTTCATTACGATTAGCCATTAATATTCTTGGCATGAGCTTTTCTTGGCAATACTGATGAGCGCTATCGCGGATCATGCGCTCCTCTTCAGATAATAAAGATTCCAATAAAAGCGGATCTTGCCATTTAAACGAAGGACGGTTTGCACTGTTTGAGTTAGACATGAAATTACCTGATTGACTGTTTAATTTTCGTGCAAAAATAATAAGCAAATCCTAGCCAAAGTTAAAATATTATTTTCCTTTAACTGATATAGTTTAAGACTATACCTAAAACTAAAGTACTGGATATTATTATGGATTTAAAATCACTCAATTATTTTATTTCAGTTTATGAGCTCAAAAGCTTTAGCGCAGCCGCTAAAGCCTGCTTTATAGCTCAACCTTCAATATCGTCTGCAATAGCACAACTAGAACAACAACTTAAAGTACAACTTTTTATTCGCCATGCACGCGGGGTAACACCTTCTGAACAAGGTAAAAAACTTTTTCCATTAGCCAAGCAACTCCTTGGGCAAGCGGGAGCAATAAAAAACATTTTCTCTGAAAAAACAAATAAACAGCCCTTTAATTTAGGTGTTACTAGAGGTTTAGGTGTTGAGCGCATGAGTTTATTGTTAAAAGACTTCACCGCAGATAACCCGTTAGTCGAACTCACTTTGGTACCACACACAGATCAAGTTGATGCGCGTATTATTCTAAAAGACGAGTTACATGAAAATGAATCATTTATTGATATGTGGCAAGAAGACTACTTGTTGGCTCTCCCTTATGATCACGTTTTAGCACTCAATGAAACTGTTTCGCTCTCGCAATTAGATGGCTTACCTTTTATTCAGCGCACACCTTGTAGCGCTTGGAACAATTTACACGATACCTTAGCGTTAGCCGGTATTAGCCTCGACATTAGAGCAAAAATAACCACCATAGATTATGCCCTGGGTTTAATTCATGCAGGTTTAGGATGTGCATTTTTACCTGCACACAGTGAAATTATGAAACAAAGTGACGTCGTATTTAGGCCCATAGTAGGCTTACAACTTACTCGAGAAATTGTGCTGGCTTATACTTCATCGTCGAAGACCATGAATAATTTAAAACGCTTAGCTCGCAAGCATGCATATACGCATTAACCTTCGAATGGCTAAAGTGATTTGGTTTTATGGTTTGGTTTAAGATTTGGCTTAAGGTTAATACGCTAATGAGCACTTTATTTATTAAAGCCCTTGCCTTAACATAACTGTATTACAGGGCGCATTAATGGCGTCATACTTAACTAAATTAATAACAATATATGCCTCACGTCACACCTGATAAAATATTAGCCTTAGTATTACCGCAATTTGGGTTTACGCTAGAAGATTGCAAAGTATCACGGCTTGGTAACGGGCTTATTAACAACACCTTTTTAGTGCAGTCGGATGATCAAAAATTTGTTTTACAGTGTTTAAATCAACAAGTGTTTAAAACACCGCAGCAAGTCACTGACAATGCAGATTTAATCAGCGCTCACTTACAAATTAAACATGAAAATAATAGTTATCCGTTAACGCCTGTTTTCCAACGTCGAAATATTGATAATAGCAACCATGTTAAAGTACAAGGGCAATACTGGCGCAGCCTACATTATATTCCGCAATGCTACACCTTAGAGTCTATCGCTAACGTCGAACAAGCCAGTTCTGTTGCCAGTGCCTTCGCACAATTTACCGCGGCATTAAGCGACTTTAACAGTGAAAAATTAGCGGAAATTATTCCGCAGTTTCATGATTTAGCAATGCGAATAGAGCAACTGCATCAGGCAATAGAGAACGCCTCTGAGCCGGTACTACTATCTGCCAAAGCACAACTTAAAGTTATTGAATCTCAACAAGACTTTATCATAAACATCGCCAATACAACCGCAGCGTTGCCTTTACATGTTACGCACAACGATACAAAAATTAATAACTTACTTTTTAGCGAAGCCACCAACAAACCAATAGCAGTAATTGATTTAGACACCTGCATGGCAGGCTATTTAATGCATGATTTTGGCGACATGGTACGAACTTGTTGTGTATCAATTGCTGAAGACAGTGCTGAATTAGATAAAATGGTGATTAATTTTGACATGTTAGGTGCAATAACCGAAGCCTACATTGCCGGTTTTAAAGACTCGTTAAGCGAGTCTGAGCAAAGCAGCTTAATACAAGGCATAAAATTAATGCCTTTTATGCTGAGTATTCGATTTTTAACTGATTTTTTAAATGGCGACACTTACTTCAAAACGTCATACGCCACACATAATTTAGTTAGAGCAAAAAACCAATTACATTTGTATCAGTTGTTTTGTCAGCATGAGGCTTTATTGACGGAAATAGTGTTAAAAAACTGATTTTAAGTTTAATTGACCTATGAATAATTGGCGCCGAGTAAATTACCCTTTTGTTCTTGAATATGGATTTTAGAGTGCTTGATAAACTTAGAAGTTGAGCAGAATTAATCCGTTATTGGATATACACCCAAATATAACCAACAAGGATATAAGCTAATATAATATCGTCTCACCTATTATAATCTCATACAGCACAGATAATTTAATAGAGAAAAATACCAATTACATTGGTTTTAATTCCATTACCACCATGTAGCTTTATAAACAGATGTCGTACTTGCAGGACATACTGCAAACTCCAACAAGTAAACTGCACGAGCACTTAAATTATCAAATCTATAAGCTTGTAGATTAATAATGCTAACAGTTGACAAGCCATAGTAATGGGGTCAGAATTGCCGCTCAAAATTGCTTAGGTGCTCGATATTTATACGTTAACAACGTTAAAAATAAAGAGATAATCGGGAAGTTAGTGACATGCTTTATGCATAATTCTAATGCTGCCCCCGCAACGGTAATACTTTGTTTTGCAAAGTTAAGCCCGGAGACCGGCCTAAACAACATAGAATTATTTGCAGTGCGGTGGGCGCTTCGGAAATATATCGACATTAGCAACAGTTTTGCTAAACCGTCTGTAGCCTTCCGTACGCCCCTCAAAAACTTTTGAGGTGTTCATGTTCTCTCGTTTACGATATCTATTTATAACTATCTTTGTGGTATCACCCGTTTTCGCACAAGTAGAAACACCTTTAAATCAAGAGCTTGAAGTTATTGAAGTGGTGAACGAACAAAGTTTCAATTCACCAAATTATCAGGTTCTACAACGAGAAAGCTTTGTTCATTCATCGCAAACACTTGCCGATATTTTACAAACGGTTAATGGTATTCAAATTCGTCAGATAAGTGGTATTGGTAACCCCGTTTCTGTCTCTATTCGAGGCTCAAGTAGTAAGCAAATACAACTCTATATCGATGGCCAATTAATTAATGACAGTCAATTCGGTGGTTTTGATTTAAACCAAATACCAACCGAGCAAATTCAAAGTATTGAAATTAGTAAAAACCAAGCTATTGGCACCGGCGCAACCCCCATTGGTGGCGTTATTCGCATTAACACTTATAGCCCAACACAAGACACGGCGAAATTAACGCTAGCCACTGGCTCATTTGGTTACCGTGAAGCTAACATATTATTTAATAAAGTATTTAAAACTCAAAGTCTTTCATTTGGTGGCCATTATATAAATAGTGATAATGACTACGATTTTCTTGTACCTCAAAGCTTTGAAGACAGCACAAAATCAGATGAGCAAGCATTAAGAAATAATGAATTCACTAAAAAAACATTTTTCATTAATGACATTATTCAACTGGGCCAGCATCAAATTAGGTTGAATGTACAATACAATGATCAAGAAAAGTCACTACCCAACTATCGCAATAATTCCCCAGAAAACAGTTCAGAATTAAGCTCAGACAGTACTCGCTACAGTTATCAGCATCACTGGTTGAGTAATTCATCTTGGTTAGATTCAATCGAAGTAGAAGCTTACGCTGAAGACAAAAACGAGCGTTATATTTCAAGCCCTGATTCTGTAATGTTCGATATCAGTGATTATGAAACTAAAAAATACCATGTCGGATTAAAACCTTTACTAACTTGGCAAAATTTTAACTTAACCCCTTTTATTAGTTTTAATAAACAAAAATTTACATCTATCAGTCAACATAATGGTCAACCTACTCAATGTAATGGTATTGGCTCATGTGATATTTCAGCAGAGCAACAACAAACCAACTTAGGTTCTCGCTTAGAGTGGCAACCAATTTCATTACCATTAGAAGCCTATGTATTGATCAGTAATTTACATGAGAAAAACGTAAATTCTGCACTCAACCAGCCTGACGCCGAGATGCTAAGAAATGATGAAAATTATTTAACCACTGAATTAGGTTTAAGCGTTAAACAAGAAAATTTTAAAATTACGGCGAATGTTAGTGACGGTGTAAGAACTCCGACTCTATATGAGCTTTTTGGTGATCGCGGCTCTTTCAAAGGTAATGATGACTTGTTACCTGAAGAAGCTGTTACGCTCTCACTTGGCGGGCAATATCAAAATAAAACCCTGTCTATATCATCTTCGATTTATCAACAAACATTAGAAAACTCTATTGTTGCCATTTTTAATTCAAGTAATGTTGGCAGTTACAGAAACGTTAGCGACGCCGATTTAATGGGCTTTGAAGCACAACTGAATTATCAATTATTTGCACCTTTGTCTTTATCATTTCAAGTGAACTTAATTGACAGTGAAATTAAATCTGAATTTGTCGCCTTTAATCAAAATAAGATACCCGGCATTTATCATCAGCAATACAGTGCCTCGCTAAAATATCAAGTCAATAAAGCATGGCAGCTATCATTTAAAACTAGCCAAGACAAAGATTTGTACTTCAACCTTATTAACAGATTTCAAAATGACGACAGTCACTTAGGTAATGGTAATCCAGCCAACCGCACAGTGTCTGACCTATTGGTCTATTGGAAAGAAGGCAAGCATCGCGTGACTTTCAGTGCCAACAACTTATTCAATGATAAATATCAAGATCTTGCGAATAGAGCATCACAAGGTCGAAGTTTCCAAATTAAATACACAATCGAGGGATTATAAATGTTAACAACTTTTAAAACACAAATGTTGCCACTAAGTTTAGCCATAGGTACAACAATACTTGCTGGCTGTGGTGGCGGTTCTGACAGTAATAGTGCACCACTTGTAACAGGTGCTACTAGTCCTGTTGTTGAAGAAAACACAACGTTGGTTAGCAGTTATAATGCAACTGATGCCGATGGCGATGCTATTACATTGTCGCTAGGCGGTAGCTCAAGTACTTTATTTGCCATTACGCAAACCGGTGAATTAAGCTTTTTAACCGCACCTGATTTCGAAAATGGCGATATTGGCCCTTTCTCTGTAACAGTTATTGCTACCGACGACAGCAATCAAAACCTTACAGGTGAATTGAGCATTCAAGTAACCGTTGGCGATGTTAAAGACACGCCTTCGTTTGCTGTTGTGCAAACAGTTGCACCAGATTACTCAGGTTCAGAAGTTGTTACATTAGATCCAGAAACTGAATTAGTAACTAAAGGTTACTATATTAAAGATGGCTCTGATTACACTGTACGTAGCTTCAATCAAGACGTTTTCCATATCGGTCGTTTCTTCATTGACACTATATCAAAATACAATGCCGATGCACTTGATACTGAAGTTTGGAGCTATACTACGCAAGATACTGGCGATTCTACTTCACGTAACCCTTATGATATTGTTTCGCTAAGTGATACTAAAGCTTACATTTTACGCTATGGTTCAAGCAAAGTATGGATTGTAAACCCACAAGCAACGACCGCTGATGACTTTAAAATTGGCGAGTTAGATCTTGACGCTTACATCGCAGATGACAACAGCAACGGCACGCCAAACCCTTCAGCCGGAACAATTGTTGATGGTAAACTATTTATTACTTTACAACGTTTGAACGACTCATATTCACCAAACACCGCTTACGTTGCTGTTTTTGACACCGAAACTGATCTCGAAATAGAAACCAACGCCAATGTTGATGACACTGTTATGGGTATTCCTTTGGTGGGCTTAAATCCACTCAATAATAGTATTGTTAGTAAAGATGATGTTGTCTATGTCACTACACGTAACTCATACAGTGACACTGACTTAACATTAAGCCGTGTAGAAGCTATTGCCACTAGTGATTATAGCTTAAGTACTGTGTTAACTGCTGAGGACATTGCTGATAATAGCTCAGCTTTCATAAGCTCAAGTGCAATAGTTTCAGCAACAAAAGGTTATTTAGTTGCTGAGGAAACTTTTTTCTCGCCATATCGTGTGCTTTCAACGGTTTATAGTTTCAATCCTACAACAGGTGCTATTGCAGATGCTGCAGTAGCAGAGACAGGCTCTGAACAAATTAGTCATATTAATTTAGATGCGGCTAATTTCCTTTGGATCAGTGTTAGCAACCCAGTTAATCCAGGTGTTGACGTTGTAAATACTGAAACTGACGTAAAAGCGCTACCTAGATTTGCAACTGAATTAAACCCAACGGCAATTGCATTTATCGAATAACAAGTACGATTTTCAATAATTTTGCCAATAAAAAAACCGCTTAAAAGCGGTTTTTTTATGTCTTAAACCAAGTAGATTAATTAGACCGGTCATTTCATGATAAATGCTTGGAGTTGAAGAGAGTAATTAGGTGTTTTTACTCTGAGCAATAATCAGTTTAATTTTATCCATATTAAGATGTTCATTACAAACCTTAGCAAGGCGCTCTAGTTGTATTTCTCTATGCTGACTAATATCAATAATAGGTGCTTTAAAGTCTTTAATACCCAACCAATTTAGTACTAATTGTGTTGGCGCTGGACAATCAAAAAAACCATGTAGATACGTAGCAATAATTTGCCCGTCATTTGAAATACAGCCATCGGCAATACCATGCTGATTTTTATCGCTTGGTTGAACTTGAATATTAAGTAAAGGCTTACTTAACGCTGGACCGTTTGAAACACCACAATGTATCTCATAGCCCGTTAACTGGCATGTTTCATTATTAAGCGTCATAGTTGCACAGACTTGGCTTAAGGTCTTATTTTCCGTTAGCGTGGTTGTAAAATCTAACAAACCTAAACCCGATACTTGCTCAACATGTGACTCTATATGTTCTGGGTCAAATATTTTTTCACCCAACATTTGATAGCCACCGCAAATACCCATAACTTTTCCGCCATAGCGTAAGTGTTGATCAATTTCTTGCTGCCAGCCTTGTTGCTTTAAAAACGTTAAGTCAGAGGTAACATTCTTACTACCGGGTAAAATAATTAAATCAGCGCCTTGCAACGACTGACCCATTTTTATGTATTGTAAATTAATATTGGGCTGTAAGCGCAGAGGATCAAAGTCGGTATGGTTGCTCATATGCGGTAACAAAGGTACAAAAACATTCACTTGCACTTGTGTCACTTTATTATCAAGTGCTACGGCATCTTCGGCGTCTAACGCTAGATCATGCAAGTAAGGTAAAACACCTAATACGGGTTTACCCGTTCGCTCTTCTAACCAGTCTAATCCAGACTCAAGCAACTTTATATCGCCGCGAAAACGGTTAATAATAAACCCTTTCACACGTTCTTGCTCTGACTCCGACAATAATGCCAACGTCCCCACTAGATGGGCAAAGACACCGCCACGATCAATATCTGCAACTAAAATAACGGGGCAATCAACCGCTTCGGCATAGCCCATATTGGCTATATCGTTAGCTCGAAGATTAATTTCAGCGGGGCTACCGGCTCCCTCGACAAGCAATACATCATGATCAAGAGCTAACCTCTGATGAGACGTTAGCACAGCTTGCATCGCTACTTTTTTGTAGTCGTGATATTTACCTGCTTCCATATTAGAAAGCGCTTTACCGTGGACAATAACTTGCGCACCAGTGTCACTATTAGGCTTTAATAAAATAGGGTTAAAATCAATGCGTGCTTCAACTTTTGCAGCTATTGCCTGTAAAGCTTGTGCACGGCCAATTTCACCACCGTCTTTAGTAACGGCACTATTTAATGCCATATTTTGCGGTTTAAATGGCGCGACATTAAAACCCGCGTTAACTAATACTCGGCAAAGCCCTGCAACTAAAGTACTTTTTCCTGCATCAGAAGTAGTACCTTGTACCATTAATGTTTTCAAAGTGATGCCTTATAGCTAATATTTTCAACCGACTTTAATGTTAAAGGTAAGCCTGCCATAACAAACTCGACTTTATCGGCAACTTTAGCAATGGCTTGATGCAACCACCCTGCTTGGTCTACAAATTGGCGCGACAACTCACCCATTGGCACTATGCCATGGCCGACCTCATTGCTAACTAAAATAAGTTCAATTGCGAATGTTTGCGTGTTTTCTCGCGCAAAGTTTACATCTTGAAGACTATTTAATAACTTAAGAAATTGCTGTTTTTCTTGCTGCCAATACTCACTATTACAACTGTCTTGGCTTGTATTATTGCTGCGATCAGTACTTGAATTCGACTGACATAAACTATTACTTAACCATAAAGTTAAGCAATCGACTAAAATGCAAACGCCTGATGAGTTACTTGATAAAGCTTCAGAAATAATCGACTCAATAGTGACACTCAATTGCAAAGGAGCTTCTATTAATCGCCAATGTGTTGGACGTTCTGCTTGGTGCTGCGCAATTCTTTGCGCTATTTCATTATCTAACGCTTGTGCGGTCGCAATATAAGTAACCGGCAGCTTTGACAACATCGCATATTGCTCCGCTAATGAGCTTTTACCTGAACGTGCGCCGCCAAGAATTAACTGAATTTTATGCTTCACTATTTCAGTCATATGCTCGCCGATGTAAGGGCAAGTAATGATATATATATAACCACTTCTGAAAACTGTTGCGCGGCGCCTAAACAGTCACCGGTATAACCACCTAGCTGTTGCATAAACCAACGTTTTAAACACCAACGTGTCAATAATAAAATAACCACTAACTTCCAAATAACACTAAAAGATAAGGTTATTAAAAGGATGAACGTGCCCGTAGCGAGTAACGTTATATAACTATTATTTGATAATGCTTGCGCTAAAGGCTTTACTTTTGAGGTGGCATCTTCGCTGACATAGGGCATATCGGCAATTAAGCTTGTCGCCAGAACTCGACTTAAACAGTGCCCTAAAACTAGAATAGACAACACGCTCAGCCCATCATTTATCAAGTTAACATTAGGCATGTTTTGCTGAATTAACGCTAGAAGCGCTTGGTATTTAATCATCAAAATAAAAAATAATGCTGCTGCGCCATAGGTGCCTAAGCGACTGTCTTTCATAATATTAAGTTTATTTTCGATACTCCAGCCGCCGCCAAAGCCATCCCAAACATCGGCCCATCCATCTTCATGAAAGGCACCGGTTAATAACACACTGCTTGCCATAGCAACTAACAATGCGATTTCAGTAGGCAGATACATAGCACTTAGATAAAAAGCTAATGCAGAAATGATTCCGATAAGCACGCCCACTAAAGCGAAATATCGGCTTGCTTCATTTAGCATTTTGGCGGTCACATCAACCGCCATGTTAACCGGAATTCGGGTAAAAAAGCTGATAGCTAAAAGACACAATTGCCATTGCTGGCAGAGTAACTCTCGCTTGGAAGCGCTTGATTGTATTTCGTCAGACTCAGGTAACATCAGTAACCTCTGCATCGGCAAAGCTTGCCATCTCATTATAAAAAGCAGCTGCGGCTTGTATTATCGGTAGCGCTAAAGCCGCGCCCGTACCTTCGCCTAAACGTAATCCTAGGTTCAGCAGCGGTTTAACTTGAAGCCATTGCAGCATTTTTTTGTGGCCTTGCTCACCTGAGCAATGGGCAAATATCATATAACCTTTCACGTTAGTATTTAGCTCAATCGCTAACATTGCAGCAGCGGTACAAATAAAACCATCAACCACAATTAACATACGATTTTCTGCTGCGGCTAGCATCGCTGCGGTAATTTGTACCACTTCAAAACCACCTAAACAGCGTAAAATAGCTTGAGGGTTTGTGAGATTATCTCGATGAAGTGCTAAGGCTTGCTCAACCACTTGTTGCTTCTTTAAAACAACATCATCTGAAACGCCAGTACCACGACCAACGGCTTCGCTCGCAGGAATAGCCATAATTGCCGCCATTATCGCTGAAGCAATCGTGGTGTTGCCGATACCCATTTCACCAAAAGCAACAATGTTACAACCGGTGCTTTTTAGCTCTGCAATATGCTTTTTGGCAAAAATAAAACCCTGCTCGACTTGCGCTTGAGTCATTGCTTCTTGCTGATTAATGGCTTGAGTAATATTACCTAATCGTTGATCTAAAACTGCTGTCGATGATGCAGGATGTAAAATGCCAGCATCGACAATATTTAGCTGCCATCCAAGTTGCTGACTAAAAACATTAATGGCTGCGCCGCCACCAGCAAAGTTTGCCACCATTTGACTAGTCACTTCACTAGGTGCAATGGAAACACCTTCGCTAGCAACGCCATGATCGCCAGCAAAAATAGTTAAATGAGGAGAGTTAAGCTCGAGTTTATGTTGGTTATTTTTAGGGGATTTAAAAGATGAAGCAGTTAACTGAATCTTAGCCATTTGCTTGGCTAAAGATTCAAGATCACCCAATGCGCCTAGCGGCTTAGTTTTACCGTCAATTAGTGCTTGAATTTTTTCTGAGTGTTCGCAACTAACTGCTTTAATATTAAACATTTCAAAACCTAACAAAAATCAAACCCAAAAGAATTGGCTTACAAAAAATGATTAACGTAGATGAGTTTAGAGGCTTAAGGGAGTATATATTTCATCAATGATGACATAATCAACAAGGCAAAATAAAAATTCCAATGCTCGAGTAACCCGCTCGACGTGGTAATTAATGTCTATATTTCCCCTGGTATCCTGACTTACAGCATATATGTTTTTTCGGCCAATGACTTTATGGCTAAGTGGTAATATATGCGCTGTTTACAGTTGCGGGCACAGTTGTGGATTTTCACCACATTCCCAGTTTTACCTTTGCAATAATGGGATCCTCCATTAAAGTAGTAAAATTGAATATGACATTATTTAATTAATGGCGCGATTATCGACAGCTAGGACAAAATAGCAAGGTTTATTTTTAACTCAGTGGTGCGTTAAAAGCTTAAATATTCAAGCTTTCACATTTAAATTCCGGTGAGATAGCGTTCTTACATCATATGTAAAAAAGTGAGTTTCTAAAATAACAACACAGTTCGATAATGCTAAATTTGCTGTTATTAAAGCATTAACTTCGACCAAGCTTTGCCGTTACTATCAATACTAACTTGTATATGAATAAGTGCACCATAAGGCACATCGATATTAGCCATATGATTAACACCTGGGATTGGTAAGCCAAGCACTTTAGCTAAAATATAGCGAATAACACCGCCATGACTAACCACTAAAGTATTTTTCGGTCGACATTGTTGCTGTTCTTTTTGAACGGTCTGTTCAAATTGGTGTAATAAACGCGCCCAAAAACTATCAATCCGTGCAGTAAAGCTTGCCATAGTTTCACCATTTGGCGGCTGACATTGCCAAGGATTTTGCCAAAAATCCCCCAAAGTGGGCGCATTCTCAGCATTTTTTGTTGAGTTTTGAGGTTGCCAAAGTGTTTGATAGCTTTGCCCGTCCCAATCACCAAAATCCATCTCTTTCAAGTCAGCCGTAATTTGTAATGAAATATCTAATTGCTGACAATAGCTTTCTGCAAACGCTCGACAACGAATAAGGGGTGAGCTGTAGCATTGTGAAATATCCACTAAACCTTGACTAGCTTCAACAAGCTGTTGTTTGCCGGTATTCGATAGTGCAATATCTGAACGCCCACATAAAACTCCGGTCTCAACAAGTTCGCCATGGCGTAACAAATAGATATTAAAAACTGACAAGCTAACTTCCATGATTTATTAGTAATAATTGCATACAGTCTAACAAATAAACTTGCTGTATTAATAATGAAACAACCTTGTTTAAAACACGAGTTGTTACAACCACTAAAAAACCAATCATTGCTGCGTGGTTTTTGATAAAGTAAAACTCATCAAATGCAATAGCAACGATTGCATGTCAATATAATACCAATAAAACAAAACACTACCGTAAGTAACAAGGAAAATGCATGATTTTAGTTCCTGAACCTAAATGGCCAGAGCGCATTATTTGTTTAACCGAAGAAACCACCGAAGCACTTTACCTTATGGAAGAAGATCATCGTATTGTTGGCATTTCGGCTTACACCATGCGCCCTGAACGTGCACGAAAAGAAAAAACCAAAGTAAGTGCTTACATTACCGCCAGAACGGAAAAAATCCTATCGCTTAAGCCTGATTTAGTCTTGGCATTTTCAGATATGCAGGCTGATATCGTTGCCGATTTAATTAAAGAAGGAATACAAGTTCATTGTTTTAATCATCGCAGTATCAGTGAAATTTTACAGATGATTCGCACCGTATCAGCTTTAATTGGGCAGCCAGCTAAAGGTGATAAACTCGTCGCAGACATGCAAGACAATTTACGAAAAGTTAAGCAACAAGCTGAACAATTGCCTAAACATCCAAAAGTATATTTTGAAGAATGGTTTGATCCTATTATTACTGGCATTGGTTGGGTGAGCGAATTAATAGAAATTGCCGGTGGCATAGATTGTTATCAAGAGTTTTCGACTCAATCTTTAGCAAAAAATCGTATTGTGGCAGATGCCAGCGAGGTAATAGCCAAACAACCCGATATTTACATTGCTTCATGGTGTGGGCGTAAGTTTGATGAAGAAAAAGTCACCTCAAGAGTTGGTTGGCAAACGATCCCAGCAATAAAAAATGGTGATATTTTTGAGATAAACTCAACAGATATTTTACAACCTGGTCCTGCGGCACTTACCGATGGTGTTGCACAGTTGGCAAAGATCATAAAGCAATGGGCTGAACGTACATAATATGTTGAATTATTTTCGTAATAAAAATGTCTTAATGTTGTTAAGTTGTATCTTAACTTTATTAATTTCTCGCCAAAGCTTAGGACAAGAACTCGATAAAGTATCAATTCAATTTAATTGGTATCATCAATTTCAATATGCTGGCTATTACGCGGCAAAGGAACAAGGTTTTTATCAAGAACTTGGCTTAGATGTCGAGTTGAGAGAACGCGATAAAATAGGGTCTATTGAAGACTATATTGTCGAAGGCAAAGCGGATTATGGTATCAATGATTCGAGTTTAATCGTGGCAAAAAATAACGGTAAACCTGTAGTTATCGTTGCGCAAATATTTCAACACTCTCCCACCATTATTGCAACACTGCGATCTTCTGGCATTGGTAGCCCATTTGATCTTATTGGTAAGCGCATTATGGTGGATAAAGAATGGAAAAATTTCGCCCCCATCACAGCCATGTTGATGCAAGCAGAGCAAGATATGTCGGCTTTTGTATGGCAAAAACAAAGTGACCATTTCGGCGCATTAACCCGTGGGGAAACTGATGCTATATTAATATATAACACCAATGAGCCCTTTCAATTCAAAGAAGCTGATATAGACATATTAACCATCAGCCCTAGAGATTATGGCATTGATTTTTATGGTGATAATCTCTTCACCAGTGAATTAGAAGTAAAAAATAATCCTCAACGGGTTCAAGCGATTCGCCAAGCGACCATTAAAGGTTGGCAATATGCGATTAACCATCAAGCTGAAATCATTGATTTGATTGAAAAGAAATATAATAGCCAAGATAAGTCTCATGCTCACCTAACATTTGAAGCCAATGAGATTAGAAAGATTATTTTAGCTAAATTTATCCCGCTAGGTTCAATTGCCCGTACTCGTATGGAAAAAATTAGCGAGATTTATCATCAGTTAGGCATGATCGATTCGCCTTTCATCCCCGAAAATTTATTACTTGAAGATGCGTTAATCAACTTTTCTTCAGATCAAAGTAATGACGCAGACAGTACATCACTAATTTTCATGATGACCTTAGTATCATTATTGTTAATTTTTTCTACCTTACTTTTACCTAAATTAATTAGCCAGCAACGTATTGCCGCATTTATGGCATCGAGGAAATTTCCTTTTATAGTGCATTCAATATCGGCCTTGAATATCGCTATTATTTTTAGTGTTATTTACTTAACCTTGCAAGACAATGAAGAGAACACCCGCGCCAACGTGCAAAAAAATCTAGAGTTTGTCGTAGAAGCAACAAAAACTCGCCTCAATGACTGGATAAGTGAGCAAGAAAGGCAATTAAAAAAAATAGCTAAAAGTAACACTGTCATAGAACTCACCAAAGAATTACACCTGCAGTCAGCGTTAAACCAAGCAATGAAAACCTCAAAGTCGACAATAAAAATACGTCAATATATTAGCCAAAGTAGTATTGAGGGAAAAGATTTTTCAATTATCAGTTCAGAACATATCAATATTGGTTCAAACCGTAACGAAAACTTAGATAAAATCAGCTTAATAGCCCAACAACATCCTGAGATAATTGCCGCTGTTTTTACGGGAGAAAGTCATTTTGTGCCACCAATAAAGTCGAATGCTTTGGACTTGTTGAATAGTACGACTAAAGCCATTGATCTATACAGTATGTATATGATCACACCGATAACGGATGAGAATAATCAAGTGATTGCCGCTTTATCTATGCGAATTCAACCTAGCGGCCAAATATCTAATATTATGCAACAAGGTCGTATTGGCAACTCTGGTGACAGCTACTTAGTAACTAAACAAGGAAAAATGCTGACTAAAAGTCGCTTTGAAAACGAGTTCACATCAATTAATTACTTACAAATATTCAGTAAAAACAAACAACTGATCACACTTAAAGTGCCAAAAGTTAACGTAATAGACAACCCTGATGCGACCTTTGACTTACAACAATTACCGTTCACATTTATGGCAAATCACTTAGTTAATAGTGCTCGTTCAGACAACATTACCCTAATTACTAACAATAAAATAACCAGTAATGTTATCGGGTATAACGACTATAGAGGTGTAAACGTTTTTGGCGCTTGGCTGTGGGACAACCAGTATGGGTTTGGTATTGCAACAGAAGTTGATGTAAACGAAGCCTTATTAGAGGTGAACATACTTCGAAACAAGTTAATGTTCATTGCCTTTATTACTCTATTATTAACGCTAATCGCCAACATATTTACTATCTCTGTTGGACAGCGTTCAACAAAGTATATGCGACGCTCAAAAGAAGAGCTGGAGCAGCTCGTCGTAAAACGTACAGCTGAATTACATCAACGTGAACGAGCACTATGGGAACTATATGAACACGCACCCGTTGCTTATGCGACATTAAATGCTCAAGGTATGTTTATTAAACATAACCTTGCGTTTGCACAAATGTTTGAGCGCCCTCGTGAAACCTTTACCTCTTTAAATTGGCAAAGTTTTGTTGACCCATCACATTACGTACACAAAATATTTCAAACGAAATCTCACCCATTAGCCAATGAAATTCCGGTTAATATTAGTGATACAAAAACCATAGACACCATGTTGTCAGCGCTTCCTGTTTATAATGAAGAAGAGCAATTAACTGAAGTACGTTTAACGTTAATCGATATTACGCAAAGAAATGCAGTTCAAGCTCAGTTTGCTGCTTTAATGGAGTCAGCACCCGATGCTATTTTAATGTTAGATAAACATCGAGTGCACAACTTAGTTAATTCACAAGTTTTAACTATGTTTGGTTATGAAAAGTCTGAGCTTATTGGTCAGAAAATTGATTGTTTGTTACCTGAAGAAACAAGCTTGCATGTTTTTGACAAAATACTGCATGAACCTTCCCCAGAAAAACAATTATTGGAGCTAACAGGTAAGCACAAGAGTGGCTATGAGTTCGCAGCTGAAGTCACCGTGAGTGTTCTTGATATGCATAATGAACGTTTTATCGTTGCTATTATTCGCGATATTACTGAACGTAAACTCCATGATGCTGAATTAGCAGAGCATATTTTATTTCAACAAGCATTGGCTGACACTATTCCTTACCCAATATTTGTTAAAGCGCCAGATTCAACATTTACTAACGTAAATAAAGCATATGAACAAACCTTTAATGTTAAAAGAGAAGACATTATTGGAAAAACAGTACTCGAACTTGACTTTTTACCGATGGCAGATCGGATAGCTTATCAGACTGAAGACACCGAAATTATTGCCTCAAAGGGTATGATACGAAAAGAAATACCCATGATTTATGGTGATGGTTTAGAGCATACCACTATGTATTGGGTAAAAAGCTTTGAGAAAGCTGATGACTCGGCAGGTGGTTTATTAGGTACATTTGTTGATATCAGCGAACAAAAAATGGCAGAAGAAACCCTTGCAGATGCTAAGTCGCTGGCAGAAGATGCCGTAAAAGCTAAATCTAATTTCTTAGCTAATATGTCACATGAAATTCGTACCCCAATGAACGCCATTATTGGTATGTCTGCGTTAGCATTGAAAACAAATTTAACTCCAGAACAACAGAATTATATCGCAAAAGTTAATATTGCTGCTGAGTCATTATTAGGTATTGTTAACGACATTCTAGACTTCTCAAAAATTGAAGCGAACAAAATTGAGATCGAATCAATCCCTTTCTGTTTGGATGACGCGCTCGATAATTTAAATAATTTATTGGTCGATAAACTCAACGAAACACAAACTGAGTTGATATTTGACGTAGAGCAAGATGTGCCACTTAATCTTATTGGTGACCCATTGCGCCTTGGGCAAATATTAACCAACCTTGGCAGTAATGCCGCTAAGTTTACTGATCATGGCGAAATAAAAATTAATGTGTCGTGTATCAAAAAACATAAAAACAACGTAACTCTACAATTTTCAGTTTGTGATACCGGCATAGGCATGAGTGCCGCACAACAAGAAAAACTTTTTCAGTCATTTAGCCAGGCTGATGCATCAACCACCCGAAAATATGGCGGTACAGGTTTAGGCTTAGCAATATGTAAACAGCTTGTTGAACTATTAGGCGGTGAAATATGGCTAGAAAGCGAAGCGCATATTGGTAGTAAATTCCATTTCACCCTCACTTATCAAAGCCAACCGACAAATGAACTTAATACTAAATCATCTAGTTTAACGTCACTAAATGATTTAAAAATTGCTTTGGTCACTGACAATAGCGTTTATCAGGTAATTTTACAGCGGATCTTAAATTCTTTTGGCTTTGCAATAAAAAACTATAGCTCTACCAGTGAACTATTAACTGACTTAACACAGCCACAACTTGGTGGCTTTGATGCAATACTCATTGATCTGATAAATTGTAGCGACAATCAATACTGTGGCGAATTAAAGTTAATTAGAGATAATCATGCTGAATTACCAATCTTGCATATTCTCCCCAATAAACGAAAAATGTTAATCCCTACTCTGGCAAACGATGCTAAATACTCAGTAATTTGTAAGCCAATAACGACTTCTAACTTACTTGATAACCTACTGGTGACACTAGGTAAAGAAAACTTGAGAAAAGAAAGTTATGAGCAAATTGAGCGCGACTCATTATCTGCCATCGAGTCTTTACAAGGTATAAAGTTATTAGTAGTAGAAGATAACGAAATAAATCAGGAGCTAGCAACAGAATTACTCACTAGCAACGGTATTAAAGTGGTTATTAGCAACAATGGGCAACAAGCACTGGCGCAACTTAATCAAGAACACTTCGACGGTGTATTAATGGATTGCCAAATGCCAGTGAAAGACGGCTACACAACCACACGCGAACTTCGTCAGAACCCTCGTTTTGTTGATTTACCTATTATCGCTATGACCGCTAACGTAATGGCCGGCGATCGTGAAAAAGCATTAGCCTCGGGCATGAATGAGCATATTGGTAAGCCCATTAATACCCAAGAATTGTTTATCAAATTAGCACGATGGGTTGTTCCTGCTTCACAGAAAAAACTTCATCACTTAAACGCCAATAAAGCGCTGTTATCAGCAAATGAAAATGAGCAAATAATCATCCCTGAACTTGACGGTATTGACATAAAATCTGGTTTAGCGATTGCACAAAATAATAAAAGCCTTTATCTGCGCTTACTGCTTAAATTTAAAAATAACTATGCTCATGCATTAGCACCTTTAGAAAGTGCGTTTGCTAACAATAACTTTGCTGAGATTGAGCAATTAGCTCACACTATTAAAGGTGTAGCTGGCAATATTGGTGCTACAAACCTTTATACACTTTGCCAAACTTTAGAAAGAAATGCCGTACAACATAATATAAAACCATTAATTTTAAGCCAGTGTCAAAATGAATTAAAACGCATTCAATTAGCATTATCAGCACTCAACCCACCAGAGCCTAATGATGTTATTTTCAACATTTCAGACTGCAAAGCCCTTATTGAGCAATTAAAATTTGATGTCGATAATTATGATGTTGCCGCAATTGAAACCATTCAATCATTATTAGCAATGACCCAGCAGCAAGATTATCATCAGCAATTAAAAGACATTATGTCAAAAGTAGAAGTTTATGAGTTTGACGACGCTGCTAGGCTACTTAAAAGCATTACCATCACCTAAATAAATAATGGTGTAAGTAACTGATTTTAAATAACTGTCGCATTAAAGTCAGGTAAAAGTCGTAGAAAAATTTTAGCGAGTAATTAATAATTCAATACGAACAGCAACAAGGAGAAGTATATGATCGTCCGAAAGTTAAGGCTTAAAAGAGCTTGGTCTCAGGAGCAGTTAGCCCAGTTTAGTGGTTTAAATATCAGAACCATTCAACGTATTGAGCGAGGTCAGAAAGCTGGTTTGGAATCACTTAAATCTCTTGCCGCTGTCTTTGAAATTGAACTTGAAGATTTGCTAAAGGAAAAGAAAATGGAAAATTCAGAAAAATATAGCGAAGAAGAGAACCGTGTTATTGAACATGTGAAAGACATTAAAGGCTTTTATAGTCACCTTATTAATTATGGCATGGTGATACTTGGTTTGTTTATCGTAAATTTTATTACCAGCCCAGATTATTATTGGGCTTGGTGGGCAGCATTTGGCTGGGGTATTGGCGTAGTTTCTCATGGAATAAGTGTGTTTGAGGTATACAGTTTTTTTGGCGCTGATTGGGAAAAGAAACAAATTGAAAAAAGGTTAGGAAAGAAGCTTTAATGCCGTAAGTGGTTCTCCTGTGACAGTTACAGGAGACGAATTATATTCAATGCGACATTTTAATAGGAGCCACTAATCATTAAAAATCAGCAGCGACTTCAAACTCCAATTTGCAATGATTAATAGGATGCGATAACGACAAATATTCTGCATGCAAATGTAAGCGTTCGGCTTTTAAACCATAATGATCATCGCCAACAATCGGCATATTTAGCCCTAACTTATGCGCACAATGCACTCTTAACTGATGCGTTCGCCCAGTTTTAGGAAACAAATGTAATCGTGTGGTGTTGTTTTTCCGCTCTAACACACGCCAAGTAGTCAGTGCGTGTTTACCACGCTCATAACACACCATTTGCCGAGGCTTATCATCAAAGTCTAGTATTAATGGTAATTCGATAGTGCCATTATCTTCGACAACATTTCCAGAAACCAATGCAACATAACGCTTCTCGATACTGCGTTCAATAAACTGCTTTTGCAATGCTTTATGGGCTCTTTTATTAAGCGCTATGATTAATAACCCAGAAGTCGACATATCTAACCGATGCACAATAAGTGGCCCCGACGCCTGTGGAAATTGCGTTTTAATGCGCATGTAAACCGAATCTTCAATATTTTTACCTGGCACCGATAAAAACTCAGCAGGTTTGTTAACCACTAGCATATCGCTATCTTGGTAAACAATCGTTAAATCTTTACCCTGCGCAGGATTTACTAATAATGGGTTATCGTCGACTTTCAGGCCTTTAAGCATATGAGTCAAAATGGGTTGGCATTTGCTGTAACAAGATGGGTAATAGTTTTTGTGTTGTCGAATAGCTGATTTAGGTGCAGCGCCCCACCAAAACTCAGCCATCGCAATGGGCGTTAAGTTATGTTGATAGGCATATTGTAATAATTTAGGTGCCGCGCAATCGCCTGCCCCTGCGGGTGGTGTATGCTCAGGTAATTCGGCAAAAATAGCGTTTAAATCTTTCGTTTCGCCGTTAGCATTAAGAAAATCATATTGAGCGAAGAGTTTTTTTTGTAAATTTTTCGAACGTGATTTTCGCAGCTTCTTTAACTTATCAATTTCATCTGTAATGTCAGTTAAGGCTTGGTGTAATGATTCAAGATTTTTTTGACCGCTTTGCTTAAGTGCTTGTAGCTGCTTTTTTTCTTGAATACTTTGCCCTGCTAACTCAATACTTAAGCGCTCAGCATCTTTGTCTGTTAGTTGCTCAGAAGCGACTGTACGTCGTTGCTTTCTTTGTTGACGGTTCAACACAATTTGATTTTGCTGGGATGATAATGCTTGCTGATAGGCTATTGTGGCATCATTTAGGTTTTCGCTAATACGGCTAAGCTGCTGGCTATTTTCCAAAACCGTTATTTCAGCATTAATATTGTTAATAATGCTGTTTTCAGTTAAAAACGCTGAATCTTGCAATTGCATATTAGACACTGCAGGTACAAATTTAATCATATTTACATCAAGGTCGAGTTGACCAGAGTAGGCACTGAGAAAGCCGATGTTATCTTGGCTACTTTTTACCACTAAAACACCAAACATTTTACCTGTACTAACTTGTTCAGCTTTAGTTTCTGTAAAAGCTTCAGAATAGCTAATAGGCAGCTGTTCAAGCTGTTGCTGTAACTGCAAAGCAGCGGCAATGGCAATGGGCTGTGGTTGGTAATAAAATGGGAAGGTAAATTTTTCTGGCAGCACAGTATTGTCAATAGACTGAGAAAAAGGCGTAAAACAAGCAGTAAGGTTTGTCATGGCAATAAAATGATGGAATATTCTGTAAAGCAATTAATTAAGATAATAACATAATCAATATGATGTTACTGAGTAACCTTACCTGTGAGTAAATAAACTCACGCATATTAAAAAGGTGGAGTAGCGCTATATGTAAGCACTACTTTATTGAGTTACTTTAAAAACACTTAAAAAATAATTAAAAGCCAACATTAAACATAGCTAAAACCATTTTTCCATCGTCATGTATATGGTGATAAATAAAATCAAATACCATGTTATTACCAAAATCATAGCTGAAAAATAAGTCTATTTCGTCAGCACCTTTGTCAAAAGCAACATTTAATAATCCCAACGTGATGTTATCAAAACCACTGTAATCAACACCAACTGCCAAGGCATCTTGATCGAGTACACCCGATATAGTGTGATCTGCCGCATTGGAATAAAAAGGACCGCCACCAAAGCCATTGATAATAGTACCCGACACATGGTTATACGAGGATTTAAATGTAAAGTCATTCAATGTATAACTGGCCATAATGCCATATACGTCACCATCAGGGCCGCTATTATTATCACTGCTGTCTGATTGCTTACCAAATTGAGCACCTAAGGTAATGTTATCAAACTCAACGGTAGCATCAACATAGAAAAAGTCGGCTAAGTCTTTGGCATTGTAATACCATGTTTGTAGCTCAACATGGTCAATTCCCTGATAAACAACACCTAATACGTTAACGCTATCACTACCTAGTAGATCAATAAAGTCTTCTGGTTTTTCGCTATCTACACTGATCCAGTCAGTTAAATGCGCAGCATATACCGTGGTATCGGTAATATCGGCATTAGTCACTAAAATGCCGGTAAAGCTATTCGGCACCATACGCACATCGTTCATGTCAACATAAGGCGAGTCAAAACCAAAACGGCCGAGTTTAACTTCAGTATTTTCAATGTTTGCTTTTAGGTAGGCTTGTCCTAAAACGGCATAACCGTCGCCATCAGAGCCAAAAAAGCTACCTTCATCATCGTGGAATATTTTTTGTGTGGTATATAAGCTACCGTTGGCAGTAAGACCTTGCCAACTTGCACTGCTATAATTAAGCTCTGCGCCGATAGCAGAACTTTGCATACGCGCTTCAACCTCATTATCAATTGAAATGTAGCCCACACGAATACGACCAGAAAACCCTGTATCTGACGTTTCAGCAGCAATATTATCAGTTTGCATTTCGCCGTTTTCAAAAGCAGAAACATCATTTAAAAATGTACTAGACATTGCCATAACTGCGCTTACAGTTAATGGTTGTTTAAAAACATTCATGAGTAGGGACATTGGTTGAGTGAAAGTGCGGCAAATATAGAGACTAAATTAACCATAATCAATCTAAAATATGCATAAAAGTCAAAATTAGTATTATTACGAGTAATTGAGCGTGGGTGATCTTTTACTGATCATAAAACTGATATCAATTAATTTTTGCGACTCCCGCGACTTCTATCACTGTTTTCGCTTCAGCTCGCTCAATAATTTTTACGATGGTTGTCTGAATCGTTTCATCTTTACGAACATCACTTTCGCTTAAAAATTTCTCTTCTTGAGCGTCAGCACCTTCCTCTAATACAAAACTGACCACCACTTTTGTTGCACAACTTTCTGACTCTCCAAAATAAGCTAGCGTTATTTGTGGATATCCTTGAAAGCCATTTTTAACTTTTTTAGCAATGCGTTTTGTTGATTTATCTAAATTCATAATATCTATCCAATAGGCTTAAAGGCTCAGTTAACATGCTAGTCTTTAGCAAAAACATATCAAACGTATGTCAGTAATTAACATTGTCTTTGAAGGGAGTAATAGCGACATACTATTTTGCATTACTTTTCAGTCGTTGACTAATAATGTTTATAATAAATGCAAAAAGGCAGCAGCATTTATTACTTTATTTATTACTTCATTGTTAAGCACATATTTAATATGTTAAATATTGTAATAAAAACCCCAAATATACGGTCTGTTAATATGATGGTTTACTATCAAGGATGGTGAGCACTACATTTTGAATTCAACGCTAATATTGTTATGTTTAAATTACCGTTGATAGTTGATGATTAAGTGACTAGGCTAACAACATAGAGTTCAGCAAGAAAGTTCATACTCGAATGAGCAATTATCACGGTGGTTTACTTTAAATTTTGAGCGATATTAAATTTTTGCATAAAACTAAAACCACGCCTTCTCGTATTATCGAATAAAGTACTTATATGAACAAAGAAATAAAAAATTTGAACGAAAATGTAAAAAGTGAAGACAACTTTTTACATTTTTTAATGACTCAGTGCCTAGGTATCAGACGCTGGGCTTTGCTAGTTTCATTAATTTTGTATACCGCATTCGCTGTAATGGACGTCATAAAATTCCCCAGTGAGATTTACTCACTAACCCTTACAACACGTCTAATACTCGTTGTATTGCCGTTAATATATTTAAATATTGTTTATTGGTATTACCCTCCTCTTTCAATTCGTTCGAATTCATTAATAATGTTAATGGTTTATGTCGGAAGTGGCTTAAATCACACCTTCATTTATTATCTATCTGAAGTTTACACTTTTCAATTTTCTGAACTTGGCCTCGTACTGATATTAATGTTTGGCTGTTTACTCTTAATAATTGCAATCAAGCCAGCAGTGGTAGCAACTGCAATTATTTTATCCGTATTTTCAGTGGTGAATTTCCATTTAAATCATCAAATAGCAGACTTAATATTTATGCTGATAATATTACTGTTCGTGTCTGGAATTTGCCTAACGATTAACCTATTAGGTCAAAAGATGCTTTATCAAAACTACCTTCTGATTAATAGGTTATATAACGAATCGATAACGGATGGATTAACTAAACTCCACAATAAAAGATCTTTTCAAGAAGAAATAGAACGATTAAACGCGATAGCAACTCGAGACAATGCAACCTTAGGTTTAATATTAATAGATGCTGATAATTTTAAAACCATTAACGACACATTTGGTCATGATGTAGGTGATGACGTTTTAGTTAAATTATCGGAAGTTATCGAGACAAAATGCCGCCGTGCTGAAGACATTGGTTTTCGCATAGGAGGTGATGAATTTGCACTCATACTCTACGGTATCAGTAGTGAAAAGCTTGAACAAACCTGTTTTGATATGGTGTTAACGGTTGCGACCTTAAACTTAAAAAATAGCGGGAAAGATGTAAAAACAGCCTTATCAATTGGTGCGGTATTAAAATCTGCCAATGCGAAAGTTTCTAGCGATAATTTAGTTAAAATCGCAGATGAATATTTATATGAAGCAAAAGAGAACGGTAGAAACCAGTATTATTTAAAAACCTTTCAATGATCATCAGCTTAGCAATAAAACTAACTGAGACTATGCAGGTAGTTTTAATACTCTAAGTCTAATAATAAATAATTATATGTTTACCATCAAAAGTTCGGTAATTAACTTTTAAAATCGATCAGCGTATGCTTAATCAACGCTGTTTATATTGTGTTGGGCAATAGCCTCTTGTGACGTTTTCACTCCGTAATTGCAGGTGTTTTGTAGATCGACCTGACACTCTTTTTCGCCACAATTTAAAACTATTGGCTTTTAAACGACTTCGCATAAATTTAATAACCTCAGATTCATTCATATTAAACTGCAGCTCAATTGCCTCAAAAGGGGTACGGTCTTCCCACGCCATTTCTATAATTCTTGATTCTTCACTCATCAGTAATATCATAAATTTTCTAGTCTTAATAATATTGTAAACATCTTTAATAACACTACGAGATACCGACAGAAAAAGACCAATCTAAGCTTAAAATAACTAGAAATTAAAATACTTATATATCTTAAGTATTCGTTGTAGGGATCCGCTGGCAATATCGATTTTAAATGGCTAATTAAGCGGATATAAATAGTTATTTACTGCTGTTTTGATATAGTAAAGTGGCAACCATAATTAAAGCTAAAAATCAGTTTTAATCATTTAATGAAATTAAGTCTTTTTACTTTTTTGTGAAAAATAAATAAGAAATTTATCAGCATAATTTCTCAACTTGGTTTGTTGTTTATTTTGAGCCGCCGACCAATTAACTTAACAAGTATTTGTCTTTGGCTATACTCGTCTGTAACGTGAACTTAAGAACTCACATTATTTCTCTGAAAAGGATATCCAGTGACATTTTCTGACATTTCATTCAAAAATAGAATACTCCTATTATTAGCATTACCTCTAGTTGGTTTTTTGTGGTTAAGTATTTCTTCAATGAAGCAAAACTATGCTATTAATCATGAAATGGATAACCTTGCTCAGTTAACTCAACTGTCTGTTACTTATAGTGAGTTAGTGCATGAGTTGCAAAAAGAGCGAGGAGCAACCGCCGGTTTTATTGGCTCACAAGGGCTAAAATTCATCAATGAGCTAAGTAAACAGAGAGTAGCAACAGATACTAGAGTGAGTGATCGTCAACATTTCTTATCCGCTAATCACTTCCAACAAACTCTAGTAACACAATTAAATCAAGAAATTATAAAAGAATTAGACAAATTAGAAACCATAAGAACACAAGTAAATCGTTTAACCATAGATACAGCAAAAGCACTAAGTTATTACACAACACTCAATGCCAAACTACTGTCCGTAACATCAATAATTGCAGAATTAAGTAATGATGCAAATATAACTAAACAAACCATCGCCTATTATAACTTTCTTCAAAGTAAAGAGCGCGCTGGTATTGAGCGTGCAGTTTTAAGCAATGCTTTTGCATTAGATAAATTTAGTGATGGTATGTTTGTTAAGTTTGTTTCTTTGGTAACACAACAAGACACCTACATGGCTAATTTTTTAACCTTAGCGACACCAGAAAATAAAGAATTCTATCAAGAACAAATGCAAGACCCTGCAATAAATGAAGTATTAAAACTACGCAAAATTGCTGAAAATAAAGCAACAAATTTTGACGTTGATGCATTGCACTGGTTTAAACAAGCCACATTAAGAATAGGTTTATTGAAAAAAACTGAAAATGAAATTACTAGTCGCTTACTTCTACTAGTTGAAAACACCTACGACAGAGCATTTACCACATTAATCATTAGCGTTTTTTTAACGGTAACGTTATTAGTCTTGGTGAGTATAATTACCTTAATATCAGTTAAAGATTTAACCTCTCGCGTGAACGAATTAACTCAGGTTATGAGAAGCGTAAGAGATAAAAATGACTTAACTGTTCGAACTCATTTGCAAGGGAATAGCGAATTAGGGCAAATATCGCTGGCATTAAACCTTACTTTAGCGCAATTTTCACAAACCATTCATGATATTTCGAATTCGAGTTTAACACTATCAGCCGCCGCTGAAGAAACATCGACCACTTGTGAGTTCAATGCGCATACATTAAAGGAACAGCAAGAAGAAATTGGTGTTATAGCCGCCGCTGTAGAAGAGTTATCAGCAACAATAAAAGAAGTTGCCAATAATACTCAAGTTTCGGCAGATTCAGCACGAGAGGCTGATAACCAAGCAAAAAGCGGATTAAATGTTGTACAAACTTCCTATGCTTCGATTGAAGTATTATCTCAAGAAATTGACAGCTTAGCCCAACAAATTAATAACTTACATGAAAGTAGTGGCAATATTACCAAAGTGGTTGATGTTATTAAGTCTGTTGCAGAACAAACAAATTTATTGGCACTAAATGCCGCGATTGAAGCTGCAAGAGCTGGTGAACAAGGACGAGGCTTTGCTGTTGTAGCTGATGAAGTAAGAACATTAGCTCAACGCACACAGCAATCTACTTTAGAGATCGAAACTTTTATTGGCTCATTACAGACGGATGTGAACTCCGCCCATCGCGTGATAGAAGACAGTCAGCTCAAGGCAAGTGTCGCAGTAGAAAACTCCAAAAATGTTGAACAAACGCTAGAAGAAATAACTGACGCCATTAGTCATATTTTTTCAATGTCAGAGCAAATTGCAGTCTCAATTGAAGAACAATCAGTTGTAACTAATGAGGTAGCAAAGAGCATCGTCAATATTGAGCATAAATCGACAGTCACTACCGAAGGTGCATCACAAATAGCAACAACTGCAAAAGAACAAGCTTATTTAGCGACCACAATGCAAGATATAGCGAATAGATTCCGAGTGTAGATACCGAGTGTTATTTATAAGTTATTGCTAAGCATTAAAATACATCAATGATAATAAAAGCCAAAAATATATTCTCATTATTAGTAGGCATTGGGTATTAGAGGTAACGTTAAGGTCAAGTGTGTAGCGTTATTTAACACTTAAAGCTGGGTATCGTAAAGCTCACACAAGAATAAACAGGGTAAGGTTTTCACTCAATATTTACTTACCTTTACCTAGTTTGACTTATCTTTACAGTAGTTTAATTACACTATCATGCACGCTTTTGTGCATGCTTTAATGCTGGAAAACCTTATGTCCTCATCAATATTTAAATTAATACTAACCACTATTTTTATTTACTCCCTAACAGCATGTTCATCGGGTTTTGACCGCTCAGATCATAAAAACAATCGTTATCAAGAATCCTTGGAAACAAAAATATTGCCTGATGGGTCTAAGGTATTTAATTTTTCAATAGCGATACAAAATAAACAGTTAGATGAGCAGGATGAAAAAATGGCTGAAAATATTGGCAGACAAAAACAATCCAAGGGTCCGGGTAAAAAAGGGGCAGGACAAAGCGAAAACAACAAATCGCCCAACAAAAAAAATAACGAACGTAATCAAGCATTAGAAGAGCATTTTCAACAACGTGTTTCCAGCTTAAGTATTTTAAAAATGTTCTGTCGAGAAGGTTATTTTGTTCTAGAAAAATATAATGATAGCCGTGAAGTACAACTAAAAGCCGAATGTAAAGAAAGTGCATCTGTTGAAGATTATAATAAATTTACCAAGGTAAAATAGCCGATATCATCTTTTGAGAGCCAAGCAAGCGTTAAATTTTTCTAGTTACATAATCAGCAAAATCACCTTCAAGCGATTAATCAGGGTTGTTTGAAGGGAAGAACTTGCTGATTTGCAATAAATAACAATAGTAAAAAAAGGAATGATTAATATATTTCCTCCCACGGCATTACTTTTTGTCGATATTATATTTTTCTCTCTAATATAAGGTAGATGGCCAAACATATTAGCAAGGCAACCTAAGAAAAGAATGGCTAGTTTATAATTCAACTACACCCCGATACAAGCGGCACCAAGAGTGCTCATAGCAAAACACTCATACTTTCTTTACAATAAGTTTGAAACTATAAACCATCTAAATTATTTAATAACTCAGCCGCTTTTACCCTTATTTCATCTTTTTGCTCGGTAGCCATTTTATCCCAATTACGAATAGGAAAACTCATTCTATGGTTGGTCGAAAACTTATCATAGTTATGGTCAATAAAATTCCAATATAAGCTATTAAGTGGGCAAGCATTTGGCCCTATCTTTTCTTTCACGTTATATTGGCAACCTTTACAGTAATCACTCATTTTATTAACATAATTGCCGCTAGCCGCGTAAGGCTTTGTTGCAATCCAGCCGCCATCAGAAAAAAGCGCCATACTGCGTGTATTTGGCAGCTCTACCCATTCAATCGCATCTATGTATATGCCTAAATACCAATCATCTACTTGGCTTGGTGATATGCCTGCCAGCAAAGCAAAGTTACCGGTGATCATTAGCCGTTGAATATGGTGTGCATAAGCATGTTCTAAAGATTGCGTTATTGCACTTTTTAAGCACAACATATGAGTATTACCATGCCAAAAAAAGTCAGGTAGATTACGATTAGCCGCTAAAAAATTTTGCTCTGCATAATTAGGCATATTTGCCCAATACATCCCTCTGACATATTCCCGCCAGCCTAAAATTTGCCTAATAAATCCTTCAACTTGAGCTAGTGTTATAGCACCCGCTGAGTTTTGGTAAGCGTCAAGTGCGGTTTGAATTACCTCTGCTGGGCTTAACATTTTACAATTGAGAGAAAAACTAAGCCGCGAATGATATAAACTCCAAGCGTAGGGTGAAGCTACTGTCATCGCATCTTGAAAATTCCCAAAGTTGGCTAGCTGATGCTGGCAAAAAAACTGCAGCAATGACAATGATTGTTCACGATTAATCGGGTATGTAACATTTGCTGACTCTTGTCCGATAGTTTTAATGTTATGTTTTTTTATTCGTTGTAAATATTCATCGGCTTCGTTATCGAATATTAACGGTTTCGGAATAAATTTAAGATCAGAGCGTTTAAATGACTGTCTATTATTTGCATCGAAGTTCCAGGCATTGCCTTCAGGTTTTGAGCCATTCATGAGAATTGCAAAGCGTTTTCGCATGTAGCGATAAAAATTCTCCATTCGCACGTGTGTAGCTTGTTGAAAATGGCTTGGTAATTCTTCAAATGGTAGCAAAAAATGTTCACTATCTACCTCAACAACCGTTTGGGAAAGTTGCTGCTTCATGGTATTTAATTGTGTACGTAGTCGATATTCATCTGGTCGTTGAAAAGCAAAGCTTTCGCAGCAAAAATTGGTCATTAATGATTCAATAAGTGCAGGAAGATCTTGATGTTTTTCAGTATCATCTAGCGTTAAGTAGCAAACTTGGTGCCCTGCACGTTCAAGTTGGTTCGCAAAATCGGCCATGGAGGCAAAAAATGCGCTTATTTTTTGGATATGGTGCTTAGTGTAATTAGCCTCTTGGTGAAGTTCGGCTATAACATACACCACATCGCTATCAACCTTTTCAAACCAACTGTGCATGGGATTGAGTTGGTCGCCTAATAAAAGCCTAAGGTGCTTTGCCTTCATAAATTTCCTTAAAATTATTTTATTATGTCAAATTAGCACTGAGTCCAATTTTTAAGACGTTATTAACTAAACTTAATTAGTACTCTGGTTAACTTGCTTGTTACGCCTACAGCGCTGCGAGCAATAAAGTACTTGTTCCCAACACGCTCGCCATTTTTTCCGCCATATAAATTTTTTTTGACAGGTAAGACAGATTTTATGAGGTAATAATAATTTTTTATGCATTTAAAACTTCATTCAACTTTTTGATCACTTAAATTTATTAAAGCATTAGTGGGAGATAATTTATTAACCTTTTTAGCTCTTCGAACATGCTTTGACAAAATACGTTGGCTTTCTTTTTTTGTGTCTATTCGCTTTTGAAACCCCCACAATAAATCACGGGCAATCTTTCCAGTTTCATTAATATCAACCATAGGTTGAGGATAATTCACACCTAATTCGCATCGATAAAGCTGCTGCTCCATTGGCGATAAATCCCAAGGTGTATGTATCATTTCATTTGGCACTTCTGATAATTCTGGCAACCACTTTCTGATAAAACTGCCTTCTTTATCTTTCTCTAACGATTGCTTAACTGGGTTGTACACTCGAATAATATTAGTACCCGTTACTCCTGACTGCATTTGAAATTGTGGATAATGAATACCAGGTTCAAAGTCGAGAAATAACTTTGCTAAATGTGTAACGCCTAAGCGCCAATCAAGCAATAAATGGTGACATAAAAAACTGACTAACATTGCTCGCATACGAAAGTTTATATAACCTGTTTTCACTAAACACAACATGCATGCATCTACCAGTGGATATCCAGTTTTACCCTCTCGCCATTTAGTTAATCGTTCTTCAACAGTGAGACCACAATGTATTTTAGGGTAGCTTAATTCACTATAAGCTTTATTTACTGGGCGCCATTGCATTTGGTGTTCGCTTTCAAATTTTTGTATAAAATGGCAATGCCAATGCAGACGAGAAGCCAAAGCATTTATGGGTTTTTTCCAACCACTTTCAGATTTTTTCAATAAAATACGCTGATAAAACTGTCTAACACTTATATTCCCCAAGCTAAATAGGGTGATAAGCGTGAACAGCTTTTGCGACTTTCATGCGGTTTAGAAATATCGTAATGATAGTTTTTACCTCGCTCTGTTAAAAATGACTGCAACATTTTATGAGCCCAAAGTTCTCCGCCTTTTAGCATAAATTCATCATGGGTATACCATGTAGGTGGTAGAGAAGGCTTAGCTAAATTAACTAAAACTTCATTGTTTACGAATACGGCACTAGACAGAGTTGGCTGGTGTGGTTCTGCTTTCATTACTTTATGCCAATGACTATCCCAATTATTTCTATTTTTCTTGCCGCGACTTACCGCACCCGACGCACTTTCAAACCAAGTAATATTTTGCGAATTGCACCATGATTTAACCGTTTTATCTCGCTCAAAAGTAGATAATATGCCTACTTCTTCATGGCTATATAAACTCGATATTTTAAATCTTTTTTGAATTTCATTTAGACCAGCTATTACCTCACCATAGTAAACATAAACCGCGGTATTATAGGACGCTAATTGCGTATTTATGTCTTGAATAGATTGTAAAATAAAACGCCAATGTCGCTCATCATAATGAGGGTCTGCTATAAGTAACGGTTCAAAAACATAATAAAGCAGTGTTAGCCCTGACTTAATAGATGCAGCAAGCGGTTCATGATCGCTAAGCCTTAAATCACGCTTTAACCAGACAATATTAACTTCATCATTTTGCTTATGATTATTTAGAGCAATGTCTACATTATCTGTTGGCATATCAGCTGCCATTATTACTGACTTGTATAACAGGCCAATCGGAAGCATCTACAGTGTCTACTGTTTGGCTAGTAGCTTGATCTTCGTTTGTCCACTTAGCTTGATACACTCCCTCAGGATCGAAAGTTTCGCTTTGTTTTTCTATATTAAAATGTCTACCACCTCTGGGATCAGCCCCTACTCCTGCAATATATTGCCAATTCCCCCAATTAACCGCAGCATCATAATCTATTAAGCGCTCTTCAAACCACGCTGCACCATAACGCCAATCAACTCCTAGCACGTTAACCAAGCAACTTGCTACAATTTGGCGACCTCTATTACTTAAATAACCGGTAAGTCGTAACTCATTCATACAAGCGTTAACTAAACGGTAAGGTGTATCTGAAAAACACCATTTATTAAATCGTTCAGTATAAAACGTGGTAAGCGGGCGTTGTGCTGCAATCCCTTTAAATTGGTATGTTTTAGCACCTACTTTATAGTGTAACCATTGAAAGTATTCACGCCATAATATTTCTAAATACAAACATTCAGTTGAGCTATTTTTACCTCGCTGTTGTTCAAAGTGGTTGATTGAATTAACCACTTGTCTTGCAGAGATACAGCCATAACTTAACCAAGCGGATAACTTACTGCTATTTTTCCAACCGTCTAAACTATTTCTGACTTGTTTATAGTCTGAAGGTAAATTTGACGAAAAATATTGCTTTAGGTGCTGTAAGCCTTCTTGTTCTCCGCCATTAAAATTAGTCCCCTGTTTAGATTTTTTAAACGCTTTAACCGGTAGCCATTTAGGCATAAAGTTTGTTGCTGCCGGCAGCGTATCAAACATACTAGGCAAATATTGAGGGGGTGGTGCTAGTGCGCTAATCGTAATATTAGCCATTGATTTTCTGAATTTTGAATAACTTATTGGCAAGTTTTCTAGATTAAATGGCAAAGATTTTTCAGCAAATAAAGTGAATTGCTCAACTTGATTAACAGTTAATCTAGGCAGTTTTGCACTCAGTTGACTTATAAGTTTATTTTCATAAGTACCTGGTAAGCGAGTCGTTATAAAATCAGTAATTTGATACTTTTCACAGAGCTGAATTAATGTAGATAAAGTATCTCCATATACGATATAAAGTTGCTGACCAAACTTTTGTAATTGCTGATCAAAAGCACTTAAACAGTTTTGTAAAAATTGCCATCTAGCTTCGCCTAAAGGCTTTGATTGAAAGTTACTTTCTTTAAACCATTGTTCATCTACAACATATACGCAAAGTAGTTTGTCAGTTTGACTAGCTAAATTTAGTGCAGCATTGTCATTAATACGGAGATCTTTTTTCACAAAGTACAAAGCACGTTTCATCGTTATAGTTCTTAAACTTAAAAAATACTATACGAATAAAACCATACAAGAGATCAAAACAGGGACGATTTTTCAGTGCCTAATCAGTTATTAAATAACGGACTTATCTTTAATCTTAATATTTACTATTGCACCTTTGACTTAGCAAACATAAAGTAAAAAAAGCGATTATATTGCGTAATAGTGATTACAAACCAGTAATAAGAGTAGGTACGCAATAAGAACAGAGTTAAAAATTTTAATAACAAAAAAGCCCTGTCTACTTGCGTAAACAGGGCTTAAACTTTGACTTACTATAGATTAGAAGCTAACTATCTATTAGAACTTAGCTTTAACGCCTAAATAGAATTTAGGGCCTGAGCGTGAGTAATCAGATATAGTCGAGTCGTTACCACGTGTCATCACTTGTGGCTCATCTAATATGTTAAGTGCTTTTAAAGATACTGATACTTTTTTAGTCACTTTATACTTGATGTTGAAATCTACGTAATCACTGTCTTGTACATAACGGTGTGAACGTGTTGGGAATGGCAAGTTATTCGGTTGAAAATACTTTGAACGATACTTATAAAGTAAACGCATTGACAGTTGATCACCTTCCCAGTAAACAGAAGCAGAAGCTACGTTTTTAGAGAAACCAAATAGGTTTGCATCAGGAACTAAACCTGGGCTACCTGGTTCTGGCGTTACAAAATCTGACTCTGCATAGTTATAGGCAATCTTCGCACCCAAACCGCTCCAAATTCCTGGTAATTCAGTAAAATGTTTTTGAGCCGTTAACTCAACACCACGAATGGTTGAAGAATCGTTTGATGTTTGTACTGTAGAGTGTGTTACATCTGCAAATATTGTGTCTACGCCATCAAGTGATATCGTAATATCTCTATCTTCTTGTACCGTTTCATAACCGCCAGTAAAGCTTTTATTATAAACAGCTAACGTTACCGCGGCATCATTACTTGGGTAATACTCAAGTGAAACCTCAACGTTATTAGATAAATAAGGCTTCATGTGATTACCGTTAGCTGAACCACTGGTAATTGATTCTGAGTAATTATTATTACAGCTTTCGTCTTCACTTGATGAAGTACAAATATCGTAGCTAACACCTGCAGACATAGCATTCATTTGGAAACGAGACATAGCTCTATAAAGCGCTGTTTTCAAATACCATTCGTCATTTAGTTGGAATGTTAAGTTTAAGCTCGGTAATACTTCGGTGTAACTTGAATCAAGTGTTACATCTTCAATTTCGCCTGTAGTGTTAATTTCTGTTTTAAACGTACCGTCTTCAGCCGTAGTAATAAAAACTTTATCACCGTAACCGTCAGAGTGCGTTTCAGTTTTAACAACACGTACACCAACATTACCAGTTACCGGGTAATCGCCCCATTGAGTATCAATATCAGCCATGGCATAAATAGCGCTGATTTTTTCTTCTACAATACGATCGGCACCGTCACGTTTATCGTTACGTTCGCCAATATCATAAAAGCTTGTATCGCCGTTATTGCCTGGAATTTGACCTAACATTTGTCCAATAAAACATTTGGCATCGTAGGTAACGAAATCACCAGCACCGCCGCCTTCTTCGTCAAATAAATTATCGTTTTGATGGTTATTAAAACAATTGCTCACAATACCGTCAGTTAAAGCTAAGTAACTGGCAACATTGTTCTCGTCCCAGTTATCATCTTCAGTATCAGTTGAGCCAGTTTTTTGACTGCCATCACTCAAACGTAAAGAAACATCGTTAGTTTGTTCGTCAATTAAGTTTTCTTTTGAGAAACGAACACCGGCTTTAATATTAGCAAAAATATCATGATCGAGCGTATATTCAGCATCAAATTTGAACGCTAAAATTTTATCTTCTCGCTCATCATTCGCACGGCGGTATTCAGCATATGCGCCACCATCAGCACTTAAGAAAGACTGAACATTATTTGGATCAAACACTTCTGAAGCATTGTAACCATCATCACCAACACCATTACGGTCGTTATCTAACCATGTAAGGGTAGGAACGTTGGTATCACGAGCGTCAAACTCGTATTGATAACGGCTTTCTGATTTGAATTTTGAACGATGACGAACTCTATAGCGATATGACTTTGAGTATGAAAAGTCTGCTGCTAGTTTTAAGTTATCTGTTGGGTAATACTCAAAATTAATACCACCACCATCATAATCGTCTACTTGATTTCTGCTTTCACCTAAAAGTTGAGGCTTAGCTTCACCGGTTGCATAAAGCAAAGTGTGATCTTCAGCGATGATATGATCGGCTAGTTTTCTTCGACGGTTATCAATCCCAAACTCCATACGTTCTTCAGTATATTCCAAACGAGAGTTTTGGTAATCGAAGTTAATATCCCACTGATCATTAGGTTGCCATTGAAAAGTAGCAACAACACTGGTGCGAGAATCTTCATCTTCACCTGTTCGCCAATAAGCATCATTAGGTACGTAGAAAATTGAACTTTGATCAAAGTCTGACAGCTCAGTGTCTTTTCCAAGTTGAGGACTTGAGCCTTGACGACCACTAGAAACCGCTTGGTTACCATCGTCACACTCATTTTCATCTGGCACTATTGTATTACCCGAAGCGTCTTTAAGCGCACAGGCTTGCATTTGAGAACTACCACCGTAGTTTTCTTCAGGGTTTGAGTCGTCAGACGAAACAACCCCTAATGTGAAACCCATATTACCAAAGTCTTCGGTTTCCCAGCTTCTAACCGTAGAAATAACAAATTTGTTACCCCATGGATTTACATTTTCGCCATCTACATTGCCGTAATATGAGTTGTAGATACCCGTTGCTTCTACAGTAGTTTCATTTTTACCGTAATCGATAGCACGTAGTGCAGCAACTTCAATAGTTCCAGATGTACCACCTTCAACTAAATCTGCTTGTTGTGACTTATAAATAACAACTTTATCAACTAAGTCTGATGGGAATTTTTTAAAGTTTACCGCACGACCTGTACCAGCGTTTGTAATAGTACGACCGTTAAATGTTGCATAACCCAGTAAGAGCCCAAACCACGAATAGAGACTTCGTTTTGGCTACCTTTTAAACGATGACTTGAGGCGCCTGAAATATTTTCAATAATATCGGCTAAAGATAAACCCGGTAAGTCACCAAAGTCTGCCGCAGCAATAGCGTCAACAATAGCGGCGGTATTTTTTTTCTCATTAAGCGAGCGAGTCATTGTGCCTCGCATGCCACTAACTTCAATAACTTCAATGTTGCTTTCTTTAGCAACTTCATTTGTGCTTGCTTGTTCTTCAGCGTATACAGGTGCGGCTAACAAGGTAACAAATGCCGAGCTTAACAATGCCGACGTACCTTTAGAATTAAACCTATTTACTCTTAGAACGTTACTAATTTTATTCAATTTCACGTCACTCTCCCCAAGTTCCACTTATTATGTTTTATAGTAGTATTGTTTAAAACGTAAAACCCATTTACCACAATCTGACTCAAATCTAACCAATTAATGATTAGATGTCAATTAACCATCATTACCAAAACAACATAAAAAACAACTCCTCTGTTATTACCAATGAGGTAGATGTACGTAATTAACGTTAATATTTAAACCTTTAATCTACAATTTCATTAATTTTGTGAAGAAATTTTTTTGATACGCATTGAATTTTATAATGATTATTTTATTGTTTAAATATCGTTACAAAAAGTTAATAATCCTTATGATTTTTCTGCGTTATTTCTACGTTACAGGTAAGTACAGTCACTTTATTACTCAATAGTTGCTCTTGTTATGATTAATTTTTAGACCGTAGATGAAGTTTATAAACGAGACAAGTTGATTAACGACATAGTTAACGTAGCAACTATAGCAGCAGCTTTGAAAGGAAAGTGTCAGTCACAGCAGGCGCTTGTGCATATTTAGCTATATTCTTGGAGTAAATACACACAGATGTATTACCAAAAGATAAACCAAAATACCCAACCCACATTACCAATATAAATTTACAAAAAAGTAATCGTGCTGATACTGAATTCACAAATACGATAACGACGACTGATTTGGGCCTCAAAGAGTACGACTAACAGTCAATAGAATACGATTATTTTGACGTTAAAGTTTATTTACAGTCATAGTACAACTTACTATATAAACCAAGCTTATTTAGCATAACGAATATCAAAAAGATGTTATCGATTAGTTATGCTAATAGTTTGTAAAATATAGGCTTTATATTAAGTCATTTTCCATATATGTAAAGTTGACCTACTCATTTGTGCGGTTGTTAAGAGAAAACTACAGGGTGGATAGTATTTATTTGAGGAGGAAACCTATGCTTGCTGGTAAATCAGCAAGCTTTAGATTATTTCATTTTTTAATGAACACTTAACAAACGCTATATTGATTTTTCATGTAATAATGCGGTTATGTTTTCGCGCTCTGATAACACCATGAGTAAAGCTAAATCGTCTTTTTGTAGTTGTTCTACTACATACTTTGCGCCGGACAATGGGCTGTTAAAAGTAAAAATATTACACTTTTTCATGCCATGAGCTAGCGCTGTATCAACAATCAACTGAGGTACTTCCCCTAACTCTCTACCACGTAAATACGGTTGAACTTCAGCAGCAATAATAAAGTCAGGATTCATTTTTAACGCTGTTTTCGTCAAGTTGATGATTTCATTGTCTGTTCGATCACCCGCATGGCTTAACATTAAAAATTTACGCTGTGCTTTTATGTTTGCCGTGGTAACCGCCATGGCCTCCATGCTATGAACATTATGAGCAAAGTCCATAATCACTTGCGCATTATTTACCTTAAACTGATTACCTCTACCGGGGTTGTCTTTACTATTACTGGCAAAAATAGATAATGCTGCTGTAATTGCTTTATCTCCTATACCTAAGCTTTTAGCTAAACCAATAGCCCCCAGCGCATTTTGAATATTGTGTAATGCAGCACCGTTTAGGGTCATTGGAATGTCGTTTACCGCGATAATAATCGACTCTTCATACTGAAACGAATACAGCAATTGTTGATCACGCACAAAACAAACAGCACCACCTTTTTGTTTGTGTTGCTGCAGTGTTGTATTGTCTTCATGCAAAGAAAACCAGCACTTATTCACCAGTAATTCAGGTGCCAAAGCCACTAAATTTTTATCATCGGCATTAAGTACTAACGTGCCTTTGCTTTGTCCGTCACTGAGTAAACCTTTAGCAACAACAGCTTTCGCTTGAGCCAATGCTGCAACGGTATTAATGCCATATTGGCCTAAGTGATCTTCTGCAATATTGGTAATTAAAGCAGCATCAACATTATCTATCGGTAAACCTCTGCGTAGAATACCACCGCGAGCAACCTCTAAAATAGCTGTTTGAGTATCGGGATGGCGCAATAGCATTCTTGCCCCACCAGGGCCTGAATAATCGCCGTGGTCAATAATATTATCACCCACTCGAATAAAGTCTGTTGAGGTTACTCCACAACATTGACCTGCTTGCTCAATAATTTGCGACATAATGCGTACACTGGTCGACTTACCATTCGTGCCAGTAACGTAAGCCAGTGGTATCGATTTATATTGTGACCAATTTATATTTTCTGGCTCAGGTAATGCGCTTATGGGCCAACACTGCGCAGTAGTGCCATAACCCAATGAGAATTCGTCGTCATCAACTAAATAGACAATATTATGAGCTTTTGATTGTTTAATTAACTCAAGCAGTTTTGGATTTGCTTCTTCGGCAATCGTTAACTTTAAGCGTTCAATTGCTACTGAAATTTCTTCTTGGTTCTCAGTGTGAGTTAACTCTTCGCAAGTTAACTGCCACGCCATTTCATTTAAATCACAAGCAGCATAAAGTGCATCTAGTGGCGCACTTATGGCAATTGTGATGCCATCTTCAAATATTCGCGAGTAGATTTTTTCATTTGGCCAATTTACCGCTTTGAGTAATCGGTTAGCATAAATCGACCAAATATTTACCACGATAAGTTTATCAATACCGTTAACAAACGCGTCAATAATCGCACCTGGCTGATCTGATAATAAATTTTTACCGGTCAACCGACGATTATCATCTAATGTCAGTATTATATTTTCTCTATTCATATATACCCAAATGACTTCAAGATGTGAGTTTTAGAACGTTTGAGCAAATCATGCTCAGGCTGAGCTTCATATTAAGAGTTATCTAGTTAACAATAACTCTTAATATGAAGCTGCAACAAAAAGCATAGCTTACTCAGTCGTCACCAAAGGTTTTATCTCTTTTAGCTGAGATTAGTCACTTTCTTCATCATGCTCTGATACCAAACGAACGCCTCGTTCATCGGTCACAATTTTCATGCCTGTTTCTAAAACAAAAGTGTCAGGCTCGTTAGTTTCTAGCATAGAAACAACGGTTTGACGTGGTGTTTGCTCTGCTTCATGCTCAGGTTCATTAACACCATTAAAGTTAATAATTTGTTTCCAACAACGTGTTATAGCATCGCCAAATACCATTAATAAATCATCAGCACTCGCTAATTCAAGACCTTTTTCTATGGCCTCTACTTCGTCTGAAATACAATATATTTGTGAGTCTTTAATACCTTCAGCTTTTAAAGCTGCCGCTAACATTTGAGGCACTTCATCTACACCACGACCTCGACGATTATCGTCAGCCTTACAGATGTAAATATCAAAATGACCTGCCGCAGCTTTAGCAATATTGGCGATATCTTCATCACGACGATCACCTGGCCCTGCTAACACCGTAATACGTTTACCATTGACTTCTAACTTGCTAGCTAACTCACTCATACAACGCACACCATCAGCATTATGGGCGTAATCAAGTATCACTCTAAAGTTATGCTCGTCAAATACGTTCATTCTACCCGGTGCTTGGTAAAAGGTGGTGGTGAAGGTTCTTAACCCTTGTTGAATCGAATCTAACGGCTTGCCTAGACAATAAGCTAAACCAGCTGCAAACATAGCGTTTTGTACATTGTGCAGTGCTTTGCCTTCTAAGGTTGCCGGAATTAAATGCGTCCAAAGTAATGGAATATGAGTACCGTTATCAAAAATAGTGATCATGTCACCGTTGATACCTTTTTCTAATACCACCGCTCGACCGCCAGCACGAATATGCTCGCGTACTAAGCTATGGCCAGTATTCATGGTGACATAACAAATATGTTTTGCTTTGGTATGGTCGGCCATTTTTAAACAATGTGGATCATCAGCATTGAGCACAACACTGTCTTTAGCCACTTCAACAACAATACGTTTAACTTCAGCAAGTTGCTCAAGGGTATCTATGCCTCTGAGTCCTAAATGATCTTCTTGAACATTGATACAAGCGGCTACGTCACTTTCTAAATAACCTAAACCTGAACGGGCAATGCCGCCTCGTGCGGTTTCTAACACGGCAATATCTACTGAAGGATCACGTAACACAATTTGCGATGACACTGGACCTGTCATATCACCTTTAACAGATAACTGACCATCAACATAAACCCCATCGGTAGAAGTCATACCAACAACATGCCCGGCATTTTTTAAAATATGAGAGAGCATTCTCGACGTGGTGGTTTTACCATTTGTGCCCGTAATACCGGCAATAGGAATACGCGTAGGTAGGGCTGGTGGAAACAGCATATCAATGACTTTTCCGGCAACATCTCTTGGCTTGCCTTCGCTTGGGGCGACATGCATTCTAAAACCTGGTGCGGCATTCACTTCAACAATACCGCCACCAATGTCTTTATAAGATTGTGTGATATCAGCAGTTAAAAAATCAACGCCGCCCACATCTAAACCTACAGCTTGTACTGCTCGCTCAGCCATCGTTTTATTATCAGGATGTACTACATCGGTCATATCGATGGCTGTACCACCGGTAGATAAGTTTGCAGTCGAGCGAAGGTAGAATATTTCACCTTTAGGTAATACTGTTTCTTCGGTAAAGTCGGCCTCTTCTAATAAGCGCATGGCTTGGGTATCTAATTCTAACTGCGTTAATACTTTTTCATGACCAACACCTCGTCGTGGATCTTCATTAATAATATCAACTAATTGACTAATAGTATTAAGGCCATCACCAATAACATGGCCTGGCACACGTTTGGCTACCGCGACTAATTCACCATTAACGACTAACATACGGTGATCTAATCCAGTTAAAAACGATTCAATTAAAACGGCACGGCTTGTGCCATGCTCACGGGCAAATGCAAAGGCGGTTATTACCTGTTCTTCCGTTGTTAAATCAATCGAAACACCACGACCATGATTGGCATTTAACGGTTTTAAAACCACCGGATAACCGATGCTTTTTGCCATTTTTACCGCTTGTACATCTGAATACGCCATACGTTGTTGTGGAACTGGCAGGCCAAGGTCGTTGAGTAAATTATGAGTGTCTTCTTTATCGCAGGATATTTCCACTGCTATATGCTTGGTTTCACTGGTAATAGTGGCTTGTATACGTTGCTGGTACTTACCATGGCCAAACTGAACCAAGCTATATTCGTTTAATCGTAACCAAGGAATGTCGCGTTTTTCTGCCGCATCCACCAATGATTGGGTACTAGGACCAAATTGTTTGCGTTGTGCAAAGCGAATAAAATCAGCCATTTCTTGCTGAAAATCAAAATCATCTTCTATCGTAGTTTGTAACTGGGCTTTAACGTTTTCAGGCATTAATGAAATGAGGAGTTTTCGAGCTAAAATTGCGGCCTCTAAACCTACATCTCTTTGTTTATACTGGAAAACCATATTGTATTCGCCAGCAGTGCCGGTAGTGCGCGTCTTACCAAAAGTAACTTCTGTACCCGCTACACATTGTAGTTCAAGCGTAACATGCTCCCAAATATGGGCAATCCAAGTACCTTCATCTTCTTTTAATCGTCTGATAAAGCCACCGGGCTCACCATATGAGCAGCCGTGCTGATCTAAACTTGGCAGGTTTGAGATTAATCCATCAATAAATTCTGTACCCAATTTAACTGAAGGATACTTTTCCAAAATACCAATATCTACAATATGGCGAATCACAGGAAAATGAGCGTAAATATTAGGGCCAACATAAACGTTGGAAGAGAGCATTTTCATAATGATTTCCTTTTATTACTCTGAAGAGAATTTTTTATTATTTTTTATTCCGATTACGCTATACGCGGTCTAGAAAAGATACCACGGTTTTAATAGTGAACATACTACTTGAGAGAATATTTTACTGAACAGAATGTGGGGGTATTGAAGTGAGCTTTAGTTATTAAAATGAAATAGTAAAGCCCACCAAAGTATAGGTGGGCTTTACAAAAAAGTTTAGCTAGCTGGTGTAGCTACTCTTTCGTTAATACAGTAAGTTGCGCCTGGCCCAAGTACATGTAATTTAAGACCAATTAGCGTAATAGCTTCGCCTCTATTAGCATCTGCCATTGAACTGTGTGATAAATCAGCAGGGTCTACTACCGTGATGCTACCATGACCAACGACTTCTAAAATTCCAGATGGATCAATAAAAGCGGCAGTATTTTCACAAATCCCTAAGCCTGAAGCAAAAGGGTTGTAAGAAATAGCTGATAGCAAACGGCCTAAACGATTTCTTTGGCTAAAGTGCTGATCAATAATAACTTTATTAATTAAACCCATGCCCGGAGCAAAAGTAACCCCTTCCTCATTTGGCAACGCGCCAGTGCGACCGCCAGCGATCATATGCTCAGGCATAATAGCTGCACCTGCAGATGTGCCTGCAACATGCACACCATCAGCATTACGTGACCGAATACTCTGCGCTACTGGTGTGCCACCTAAAATAGTAGACAAGCGTAATTGATTACCACCGGTAATAAATATACCGGTAGCTTTATTTAATTCAGCAAGGTATTCATCACTATTTGCATCTTCACGATCATTGATCGGTAAAGAAATGGCTTTTTGCACGCCTAATTCATGAAATACATCTTCGTAATTAGGCCCTGTTTCTTCAAGTTGTGAAGCGGTAGGAATAATCACAATGTATGCATTTTCTCCGCCACAAAGCTCAACAAAACGTTGTAGAATTATAGGATCCTTAACGCGCTCTTCTGCCCCCCGATAGGAATTACAAATCCCCTTTGTTGACCATCAACTGTTTTAGCTGGACACATATCTACCTCTATTCAAATGTACCTTTGATAATTGTCTGATTGTTTTGCTTGTGCCATACACCCTGCGCCATCACATCAGTAATTTCATATTTTTCGTTCATTATTAATAAATCAGCGTCAAAACCAACAGCAATTTGCCCTTTGTTTTTAAAGCGTAAAATATTAGCAACATTACTTGTTAACATTGGGAGAACTTGCTCCAGTGGTAAACCTTTATGTAAAGTTTCCACTAAGGTTTCTCCTAGCGTACTCGCTCGACCAAAATCCATATGCACTAATTCACCTTGTGGGTCAAAACAAGGCAAGCAACCTCCACCATCCGAGCTAAGGGTTATTTGTTCTAAAGGCAATTGTCTTTCAATAGCCATTTCAATCGCGTCACTCGCTTCCCAACCTGGTTGTGCTGTACCGGCAGGAAATGCGGTTAAATCAATATGACAACCTTGCGTTAGTAATTTGCAACTATCTTCAAACAACGCTTTGTTGCGATTAACATGAGTTGGATTAAACACCCGTGCTGGTAGTTCTGTATCTCTGATCGCTTGTTCTATTAGTGCTAATCTTTTTTCACCGTCACCTAAATGAAAATGAATAATACCGGCTTTACCTGTGATTAAACCTGCAACATGAGTTTCACTGGCAAGGCGGATAACTTCTTCAAAGGTTGGCTGGCTAGAACGATGATCACTTATAGCAAATTCACCAATACCAATAACCGGTTCAAGAAAAACGATATCTGATTTAGCACTGCCGGTTATAGTGGTTAAAGGATAATGATAACCACCTGTCCAGCAATAAGCAGACATACCTTCTTCACGAAGGCCATAAACTCGACTTAACAAGTTTTCAGTACTGCGTGTTGTATCATCAGTACCGAGCAAACCAACAACGGTTGTAACGCCAGCATGAGTAAATTCAGTAAGGCCTACTGGTGGAACTTGTGTTGCAAAGCCGGCTTCACCACCACCACCCGTAATATGGGCATGACTATCAATAAAACCTGGTGTTAATGTGGCGCCCTCAAAATTAATGATATTAACGTGCCACTGTTTAGGAATGTCGATCTGCCCTTGCCCATGATCATAAATGGCGGCAATTTTATTACCTGCAATCAAAACATCTTTAATGCCTAGGGGCGTAGGTGCGTAAATATTTACATTACACAATAATTGGAGCATTGGTTGGTTAATTTTCATGGTATTTTAAGTGACGTTGTATTTAACCTAGCTTATTAATTATTTGAGACAATAAAATTGAATAAACTAAACCAACACAATGAAAAGTAAGAAAGCGTAATAATAGATTGTAACACAATTGATATTTTACCACCAAGTAGCAGCAAAAAAATACCTAGATAAATTGAAATACTTACTCATGTTTTTTACTAACTTTCATTATGGCGACTAGTTTAAAAATATTAACGAGTATTTTTTAATCAAAGATGATAATAAAACATTAAAATTGAAGTTCAATATATATTTATATACCCGATTAAAGTCACGACCAAATGATAGTTTTAATCGTATTATATTAAAACTTACAACGCTGAATTATAAGATATTTAAAAAATTCAATTGAAATTTTATATTTTCAATACCCTGTATTTTATGGTAATTTGCTCGAAATCTCTCAAATTAGTTAATAATTTTAATTATTTATTAACTTTATAAGCACAAAGTATGTTTAATCACCAAAATAAACGCATAAACCAATCAGGCTTTACATTAATTGAACTAGTCGTTGTCATTATTATTATCGGGATTCTAGCCGCTACAGCCGCTCCAAAATTAATTAATATTAGCTCAGAGGCTAATATGGCTGTTTTAAAATCGATGGGAGGCGCCGTTTTATCAGGTGCTAAATCAGTTTATACAAAATCATTAATCGCTGGAGTACAGGATCAACAAAAAACGACTATCGATCTTAATGGCGATGGTGTCGATGACGTTGAGGTATCTTCTGGTTACCCAAGTGCGAGTAGAGGTAATGGTATTTCAAAAATAATGGCCAGTAACTTTGTAACTGAGTGGACGTGGTCTACAACCTACGGTGATACACGTTTTTGGTTAACTACCGCTTCATTAGGTGGCCGCTCAGGACAGTATGTTAATCAAACTGCCGTTCTAGCAAGCGGTTGTTATATTCTTTATGATCCTGCATTAGCTCCAGGGGACTCGCCCTCAATCAGTTACGTTACAACAGACTGCTAGTAAAAATTCGATCTTACTTTCGCTGATTAAGCTAATGCGCATTGGGTCTTGGTCTTGGTCTTGTAGAAAATGATGATAAATTATTTTAAAGTGCACTTTTTTATAAAACAACTACCCACCACTTTCACAAAGTAAAAATTCATTCAACATATGATAGAAATCCCCCTCTTATTGGGATAATTTTAAGCTCTATCATTTATTAAAATTTTCACATCACGCCCTTCCTTTACTAAGCTATACCTAGCCTTTCATTGTGGCCGATATCAGTATCAGGCCACATATAGTTAATAGTGCGGCTCAATATTATTTAAGATAAGTCGAATGACGAAATATCCATAAGTAATGGCTGAAAGTATGTTATATGGCAATATCAATATTCCGCACTATTTAAAATGGTTTAAAAGTAAAATTTAACTAGCACATACGGTTCAGTTTTCATTAGAATGCTCGCATTATTTCTATTGTAACTATCGCTAACGATTACCAAGTTATTCGTTAGTCATTTTGAGGAAAAGCATATGCTTTTTAATGGTTCGTTTATCTCAGATTGCCCTACTCGTCAAAAAATTCGTGATTTTTATCGAATTGATGAAAATACAGCGGTAGATCATATTTTGCCCCTTGCTGAAGTAAATGTAAGTGCCCGAAGTCGTGCTTGGGAAAGAGCACGTAAAATGGTGCTTAAAATACGTAATGACCAGTCAGGTAACGGCGCAATAGATGCCTTATTAAATGAGTATTCATTATCCAGTGAAGAAGGCGTGGTATTAATGTGTTTAGCCGAAGCTTTGCTGCGCGTGCCAGACAAACATACTCAAGATGCGCTTATTCGTGACAAAATTTCTCAAGGCCAATGGAGCTCACATTTAGGCAGCAGCGAATCATTATTCGTTAACGCTTCTTCATGGGGTTTATTAATCACTGGCGCGATGGTGAATTATGCCGATAAACGTAAGCAAGACAGCTTTGGTTTATTGAAAAAAACCATCGGACGTTTAGGTGAGCCAGTTATTCGTAAATCAATGAACTATGCCATGAAAGTTATGGGCAAACAGTTCGTGATGGGTGAAACCATTGTTGCCGCTACAGAGCGTGCTGCAGAAAAAGAGCAAAAAGGCTATGTATATTCTTACGATATGCTTGGTGAAGGCGCACGTACAATGGCCGATGCAGAACGTTACTTAAAAGCGTATCAAGATGCGATAGAAACCATTGGTAAAGTTGCTCGTGCTTCAGGTAAAAATGATCCACGTCGCGTACCAGGTATTTCGGTGAAGCTTTCTGCGATTCATCCGCGCTACGAATTTACTCACCAAGCACGTGTTATGGCAGAAGTGGTGCCAAAGCTTAAAGCGCTTTGCTTACAAGCAAAAAGTTACAACATTGGTTTAACGGTTGATGCAGAAGAGTCTGAACGTTTAGATATTTCGCTTGATGTGATTGAAGCGGTATTTAGTGATGACGAATTAGCCGGCTGGGATGGTTTTGGCATAGCTTTACAAGCGTATCAAAAACGTGCCATTTTCGTGGTCGATTGGTTACGTGAATTAACCTTGCGTGTTAATCGTAAAATGATGGTACGTTTGGTTAAAGGAGCCTACTGGGATACCGAGATTAAAAATGCCCAAAAAGATGGCCTCAAAAATTTCCCTGTATTCACGCGTAAATCGTCTACTGATGTTTCATACCACGCGTGTGCAAATAAGTTATTAGAATATAGAGATACAATTTACCCACAGTTTGCCACTCATAACGCCTACACAGCAGCCACTATTGTAGAATTAGCGGGTGATGATAAAGAAGGTTTTGAGTTTCAATGTTTACACGGTATGGGCGATTCGTTATACGACCAAATTGTATCTCTTGAAAGTATTCAGTGCCGTATTTATGCTCCTGTTGGTCACCATGAAGACTTACTCGCATACTTGGTTCGTCGTTTATTAGAAAATGGCGCTAACTCTTCTTTTGTTAACGCCATTGTTGATGAGTCTCAGCCTGTTGAGTCATTACTGGAAGATCCAGTTGAAAAAACTCAACGTTTAAAAGATAAATATAATCATCAAATTATCAGACCTATTGCCTTATATCATGATAAAAAAGGCTTGGGTCGCGATAATTCTAAAGGCTTAGATTTAACCGATATTAATGTGATTACCCCGTTAAAGTTATCATTAGATAACTGGTTTGAAGCGAACGAAATTAACAGTAGTGACCTTCCTGAAGGCGCGGTCGCTGTGATGAACCCTGCAAACCATCAAGAAATTATTGGTTTTCATCATCACCACAGCAAAGATGACATGCTTGCGATGATTGATACGGCGCAAACTGCTTTTGCTTCATGGTCACAAACGCCAGTTACCGAGCGTGCAGCACTATTATGCCGTGTTGCCGATATTCTTGAGCGCCATACTGACGAACTTATCGCCTTATGTATAAAAGAAGCTGGTAAAGTTGCTCAAGATGGTATTGATGAAGTACGTGAAGCTGTCGACTTCTGTCGTTATTATGCCGATCAAGCAATTGAAGTTGCTGCCGATGAACGTTTAGAAGCGCGTGGTGTAGTACTTTGTATTAGCCCATGGAATTTCCCATTAGCGATATTTTTAGGCCAAGTGGCTGCTGCTATTGCGACTGGTAATACGGTATTAGCAAAACCTGCTGAGCAAACCAGTTTAATTGCCTTGCGTACCATTGAATTAATGATGTCCGTTGGCTTGCCAGCAGGTGTAGTGCAAGCGGTAATTGCTCGTGGTAGCGAAGTAGGTAACGTAATTATTCCTGATGCGCGCATTCAAACCGTTATGTTTACTGGTTCAACGGAAACCGGCACCATTATTTCACAAACCTTAGCAGATAGAGGCGGCGATCAAGTGCCACTCATTGCTGAAACCGGCGGTCAAAACTGTATGATAGTTGACTCTACCGCTTTGCCTGAGCAAGTAGTAGACGATGTTATTTCTTCAGGCTTTCAATCAGCAGGTCAACGTTGCTCAGCCTTACGTGTATTATTCTTGCAAGAAGATATCGCAGATGATGTGATTACTATGCTTAAAGGCGCTTTAGCTGAATTACATGTTGGTAACCCAGAATTTTTAAGCACCGACATTGGCCCAGTTATCGACCAAAAAGCACTTTCTGCGCTTAATGCTCACAGCGATTACATGAAAGCTAATGGTAAATTGCTCTACCAGTGCACCCTAGGTGAAGAAATTACTAACAACCTCGCTGAAAACGAACATTTCTTTTTTGCGCCTCGTTTATATGAAATTGACGATATTAGTGTATTAAAGAAAGAGGTTTTTGGTCCATGTGTACATGTCGTTCGTTTTAAAGGCAATGACATAGAGGCTGTTGTTGATAAAATTAATGGTACTGGTTTTGGCTTAACCATGGGTATTCATACTCGTATTGAGCATCGTGCGTTTGAGCTAGCTAAACTGTCTCGCGCAGGTAATGTATACATTAACCGCAACATGATTGGCGCTATTGTTGGTGTGCAACCCTTTGGTGGCCGTGGCCTTTCAGGTACTGGACCAAAAGCCGGTGGACCAAACTACTTAACCCGTTTAGTTATAGAAAAAGCCACTCCTGATGCTGAGCAATTTAACTTACTGCCTGCACAAGTTGAAGCCTTAGACGGTGATAGTCAATCAGATGCTGAATCCGTATTGTTTATGGATATAGCCAATGCGGCTGAAAAAGCATGGCGCTTAACAGAACTCAATAATCGTATTTCTTGTGTACGTCAACTCTTAGCAAAAATTGCTCATGTAGGTATTGTTGATGATTTAGCGGAAGATTTAAACCGTACGCTAACATCAGCGCGTTCACAGTTAATTGATATTGAAAAACGCATGAAAAAGCCAACATTTTTACCGGGACCAACAGGTGAATCTAATATTTTGTATTTAGAAAACCGCGGTAATATTATATGTTTTGCTGATGCAACCGTAAGCTTTCACTTCTGGGTACTTTCAATTGTAACGGCGCTAGCAACGGGTAATACCGTGATCAGTGTTGTATCAGATTTGTATTACGATGAAGCCATCGCTTTTAGAGATAAGTTTCTTTCTACTGGTGCAGAAGAAGGCGTATTCCAAGTAGCTCGTTTACGTCATTTATCAACTATGTTATCGCATCCTGCGTTAGCCGGTGTGGTGGTTGACAGTAACTGTGATCGTAAACATTACATCAGCGAAAAATTAGCGGAACGTAAAGGTGCAATTTTACCGGTCATCAGCTCTGAATACTTTGATAGCTTAATTCAGCGTTTGTTAACTGAAAAAACCGTCAGCATTGATACTACAGCCTCTGGTGGTAACACGTCATTAATGACTTTGGTTGAAGAAGATTAACGTTTAAGTACTAATAAATGTTAAATAAAAAGGGCATCAAATGATGCCCTTTTTTAGTGTTTATTTTACTACTCACTTTAGTTCTGACTGAAGCTCTAACTCTAACTCTAACTCTAACTCTAACTTTAGCTTTAGCTATAACAATCAGTGATGGTATTTTTAGTTACTTGTTAGCAAAAGCCGTAATAAACTTTTCCACTCGAGCAGCATTAGCACCAAGATCCGAACCGCCAATACGAGAAATTGAACGCAAATCTATTTTACTACTTGCCCCTACCGCTTGAACACGAATAGCAATATCATCTTTAAATGCCCATAGTGCCGAGGTATCAACCGCTTCAATAAGTCCTTGTTGCTCATTTTTAGCGACAACATCCCAGCCTAAACTTGAGGCAACGTTAAGGGCCTTAGCAAACGCTTGTTCTTTATCTAATTGACTGATAATTGGTTTTAATTTTGGATATGCAGCAAGTTGCAGCGGCTCAAGTTTCTCTCGATCATAAGCCAACGGATTGCTGTTTTCGCCACGCAGCGCAATAATCGCATCGAATTCAGGTAGATTAACCGTATCAGTACTCACTTGATGTATAAAAGGTAGTGATTTCGCTTTAGAAGCTTGCATCGACAAACCTATAACCGGTATAGCAGATAGTATCGCGATAAAGGCACAACGTTTTGCCAACGGGTATTGTTTCTTAAAGAGAGTAAAAAACCCAATCAATATCGACAATGCTAATACCGCGATACTGATATAACCGGTATATTTAATAATTTGAAAAGACACTCCCATTGGCCATAACTCCATTCGGTAAGCGATTACAGCAATTGGAAAGCCCAACAGCAAAGGAATAACAACAGCTTTTAAAGCTTTAGTGATGGTGTTAATTAACATAAATATCCTCATGTTTTTTATATGGCGTACTAGGTTTTAATTGATTTTTTAAGTCTAAATAGCTACAGCCATTTCTAGTGCATTAAACAACAGTTGGCATTTTGACACTTAAACTAACATATAAAAAGTGCTTTCCACTCAAACGCTAATGTTAGCGATAGTAAAAATTAAATACCGTAAAATTAATGACTAACAACCTAAATACATTATCCAGATGTAGATACGTAAATTAGCTAATATTGGATCTTAAACTTTAAATTCGACATCAATATTCAAAGATAGTTGGTGGCAAAGGTTTATTATAAATTTAGCTTTACAAAGCACTAAATAAGTTTGATTTATCAAAAGCGAATGTTAGCCTTCTAACCAGTAGAAAGTTCAGTAAAGTATTTACATAACGGTGCATAGTATTATGCTTTTCGTCGTTAAGTATTAGAATTTGTGCAGGCAATTTTAACATTAGAGAGTTAATTAAATGATAAATAATAAAATCAATGGCAGTTGTTTATGCGGTAAAGTTTCCAGTACCGTACAAGGACCTTTTAATAAATTTTATCAGTGCTACTGTGATAAGTGTCAGAAAAAAACTGGTTCAGCCTTTGCTGCATTGATGTTCACTACACCGGATAAAATACAGTGGCACTCTGGGCAAGCGTTAATTAAGCGTTTTGACTTACCCCAAGCGCAACGTTTCAGCAATTGCTTTTGTAGTGAATGTGGCTCTCAGGTTCCATATATCAGCCGCGATGGTGCTTTTTTAATAGTCCCTGCAGGTTATGTTACAGGTGATCCTGGCATTAAGCCTTCAGCAAATATTTTCTGGGCAGAACGACCTTGTTGGTTCGAAGAAGGTAAGCAAGCAGAGAACTTTGAAGACTACCCGAACTAATTTTCCTTAAGCATTATAAGAAGAATGTTATTCGTTATATATTGCTGCGCTAGTGATGTTAGCTCAGCAATAATATTGTTTTAATTTATATATTGTTTTAATTTAAATATTAGTTTCGATTTTATAGTTCAGATTGTTGCTCATCACTATCACTTAGCGCATCGACAAAAGCCTGTAATCCTGATTGTACTAACGCATAAGTTTTATCAATATTCTCAGTAACATCACCCTCTAATACTTTTAAACCGCCAAGAATATCTTTCGCTTCACCAAAACCTTGGTCAATACCGCCACTAATAATGTCAACAAAAGCCGTTAGCGACTCCTCCTGACTCATTTGTGGATTTTGTTCTCGATAAGCACCTAAAAATTGAGTACTAAAAGATACAATACGCTCTGCCGTTGCTTCTGGGCTAAAGTCGATGCCTGACTCATAAGCCTCTTCAACATTTTTTTCAACCCCTGATGCCTTAAGCGCTTCGTTTATTCCTTGTAACGCCGTTTTTAATACCAATGACAGCGGTTGATCGCCAACGGTTGTATTGTACTTCAGTGAAGATTCTATAATTGCTGCATTAAGCTGCTTTTTGCTACTAACAAAAATAGAGTCTTGCGTTGGGTTAATTTTTTTCTCTTGTGCAAGTTCAGATACTTGTTGCCCCACAGGCTTACTATCAGAATTTTCTGACGCTTTTGTTAATGATCTAACATCTTGACTGTAAGTATCATTAGGCTTAATGGGTGAGCTCATAAAATTAACCTTCTATTTTCAAAACGTATCTAAAGTATCGGCACATTGGAGTATAACTTAAGTTTCGAGCTGTATATATTTCATGCATAACCTAAGGAGTTTGTACCTTGTTTATGTAAAGCTAATATCAATCAAGCTAAGCGAGTAAATATTTATATAAGCAACAAACACTTACCTTAATGGTTTAGGCATATAGCATCAGAATTTATATACCTTAAACGGTAAGTGCTATATGTTAGGAGCATCAACATTTAACAATTAAAAAAAATGGCATTAAAAGTAGATTTAAAACAATTCCTAGACGATGAGGGCAACGAAATAGCATTAACTGATCAAGCAAAAACAGTGTTCTATTTTATTACTAACATCGTGCTTTGCGTTACCAAACATATTGAGCAACCAACCGTTGAGGTAGATTTGAAATGTAGTACTCGAGCAAAAAATCTTGATTGTGAAGGTAGCATTAAAGCCAGTTGCTTAGCACCTAACATGATTAATTGGCATTGCGATTGTTGTGAAGCCAGTGGAAGTATCTCAAATTGGCAATATAGCAAGTGGGACAAGCAGTTGCGCACACTCCATTAAGACTTAAGTCAGTACTAACAAATGACATAAGTCTTCAGTAAAAGTAAAAGTAAAAGTATTTAAATTTACCTCTACTGCTTCATTTTAATCACCAGGTTATTTTCAACAATCTTTAATTTTTCAAGCAAGGCTTCCCTTGAGTCTGCTGACATGAGTACGTGGCCGACTTCGCTACTGGTGCTGTCTCGTTCACCAACCAAAATTCCAGGCTCAACTTTACATTTAAATTGCTTAACTTCTTTAAGTTCCTTAAGTAATGCTATGCCTGACACCTCATCAACAATGCCTGCTCCTGGGTGGATCATAAACACACAAGAAAATTTCTTCGCCTTTACCGGTAAGGGTTTTGGTGTGGCTGCGGTTTCAAGTTCAACATAGGTTTTCCAAGGGTTGAACCCATAAGCATATTCAATCAACTCCATGTAATAACCCCCCGGCGGTCGAACGGCCATTTCGCCGAATACAGGGCCATTTTTTGTCAGGTAAAACTCGGCATGTGTCATACCATTTTTAACGCCAAAGCCAGCGATAACACGATCATTAATATTTATAATATTTTCTAATAACTCTGCTTCAAAGGCCGCGGGAACGATAGATTTTTTCCACTGATGAAGATATTCAGTAATATTGTGAAAGATAGGTACGCCATTATGAATAAACGTTTCCACACTTACTTCTGTCCCATCAACAAAAGCTTCAGCTAATAAACCCGATTTTGCATGCAACTTGATTTCATCGAGGTTGTTCAGCACCATAACGCCCCTTGCACCCGACTCCGCTACAGGCTTAATCACAAGTGGAAGTCCTAACTTATCTGCTAATATTTCAGGGGTATCTTGATCACTTATAAGATGAAACTTTGTAATAGGTATATTGTGTTTGAGCGCTTCCAACTTCATTTCATTTTTATTGTGTAACAAGTTGGTAGTTTTTAGTGGAGTGCCGGTGAGTTTAAATTGCTTACGGATCATAGCCGCAATGTCTACGCTTGATTCTGTAGCGGCAATAACGAACTCGATATTAAATTCTTGAATAGCGTCTACATCAGCAGTTAAGAGCCCTTTTTCGCAACTTTTAAACGGAGTTTCAACCCAGCCAGCCAACTTTTCCTTTCGACTTTCGTGCAAAGGCCCGTCGCTCCATAGAAAAACGGTATGACCCATTCTTAATGCCGCACGATAACATCGACCTCTTTTACCAACAATTAATACATTAGCCATTAAACCACCCTCGATATTGATTCACTCAGGTGTTAATAAACCCAAGTTTAGTTAACTTATGTGCAATTAAATATAAGATAATATCCGCTGTTAATTCAATAGGAAATGTTAAATTTATCCTATTGTCCCGCAAACTTTTTGAAATAATCTTGACTGTCGCAAAACGTCCATAGTGCCATTATAAATTTGTTGATCTTTTATTTTAGATGGCTTGGGAGTAAGGTTAAATTGCTGACATAACTTGGCTCCCTCTGGTGTATAAGCAAGCGCAATAACTCCCTTTACCTGCGCTCTAATAGCACTGTTATTGAGTTGTTCAAAGAGATGTTTGAGCATGTTCATCAATATTGATTTTTTTTGTAATGACGGTTTTATAACCACACTAGGTATATACAAAAATATATCTTGGTCGGTTATTTCAGAAAGGCCTTCGATACTATCTTCAACCAACTCACCGCAAGACATTTGCTGATATTCTGTTGCTGTTAATTTAATAAAACCAAATTGCCCAACGAGTTCACCCGCTAACAAAACAGCGGTAAAAAGATCTGCATTTTTACTACGAAGCCTAACCCAATGGTCTAACTCATTGTCATTCGGTATGTAATTGCCAATGCCTTGGGCTGAAATATCGATTGAAGATTTTACAACATCTTTTACTTCCCAACCCAGAGCAATCAAATCAGTATAACTAGCAAAATCGACATCATTAATACTTAGCTCATTTTTCGCCGCTTCCAACCATGTTGGAAAATCGCTCAAGCTTACACCTTGATAGTACCAATTAAACCATTCGATCCATGTCAACTCATTACCCTGAGAATCAGCTGTTAGCAGCTGTAACATTCTCTTATTTTTGAACACAGGTTTAGCCGTTAAGTATGCTTGTAAAGTTTTCTTCTCTTGATTGGTGAATACTTTTTCTTGGAATTTTTTACTGGATTCAAAAATAGCTGCCAAGTCATATTTTTGCATTTTTTTTCTTCTGTTTATAACTGATAAATAACACTAAAAGGCCAGCAAGTAAGGCAGTAGAAATGCCTGCACCAATTAAAGATAAAAATTCAACTGAGCTAAACCATTTACCGTTTAGTATCCTGGTAAACAGTAAATAGCAATGCGGTGCTAACTCAAAAATAAATAAAATCACCGCAATTATATACAATATGTTATTTTTCTTTTCTTGCTCAATACCTTCTTTTAAATTTATACGGTATTGCAATAATTGTTGGTTTTTTTCATATAACTCAAAATGCTGGTTAACCCCAAACCTCTCATCAAGGTTATTAGCGAGTTGTTGTGCAGTAAGATAATTAAAAATCTTAATATCCCAAAATGGAATAGTCGAAGAAAACTCTGAGGTTAATTTATTTAGCACTTCTAATGCGAGTAAATCATTTTGCTCTATCGCAGTGAGTACTTGTTTATTTGTACGAACAACTGCAGCTTCTTTATATAGTAAGGCTTCAAGTACAAACAAAAATGTTCCATCTGACGCTAATGCTGGATATTGGTGTTCACTATTTCGTCTATCTATGCGAATAACGCTATTTTTTCCGACAAAAATATCACTACTATCATATTGCGCCACATTGGTAGACATTTGATGCTTAAACTCTTTCGAGGTAATTTGCGCCGACATGTTTTTAGACGCGTATGTTTCATTAGCAAAGTAATAAGGTAAAACGTCTTGAGGTATTTCTTGTCTCGTTGATAAACAAGCTTTTGCTGACGTTGTTACAACTGAAACGCCCCATTGAGCAACCAAGCTTTCTATGCTGACACCTTCACCACAGTCGTTGGTAAATAACAGGCTTCCTTTTGATAACCTGTCTAGTAATTGCGAGGCGGGTAATTCCTTTTCAAAAAGCCTAATGGTAATAACAGCTAGGCCAGTTTTACGATGAAGTGATAAAAACAATTCTGCATTTTGATGACACTTTTGTTCAAAATGGCTTTCCAAATCATCAAAGCACTCAAGCGGAAATGTACCTAAATAAGATCTAATCAGTGATTTATGTACGTCACTTGATATTTCATCGTTATATTTATCGGCGAGATCGTCAATAAAAGCTTTATGGTGAGGTTCACAGGGTAAAGGCTGTTTAAAGGCAGCATTTTTATTGAGATACGCAGGGATAAGAATGTAAACATTCCCTGAAAAAACTTCATCACTCAATGTATTTTCACTCCAATATGTTAATTAAAAACTCAGGTACAAAAACTTAAATACATAAACAATCAGCCATTAAAAATACAAATACTGGGTTGATAAATGGCTAGAGTCTGATTGTTTACGCCGTTATTTTTTAAAATCACTTTATCAACATTTGCTCGGTATTCAAATATTACAGAGAAAAGGTACTCTCCCCAAAATATAACAACGCGAATAAACAATGGCTAAAAGGTAAGTTCGATAAGAATAAGTTAACTCAATTAGGCGATAAATGTAAGTAAGTACGCCTAAAAACAAGCTATTTAATTGATATAAATTTCACCATTAAGTAACTATTATTAAAAAGAAAGTTATATTAAAAGTCATTTATAAATCACTCAATCTGATCAAGTTAAAATTATTAATAACAAACATTATGGCTGCAGCTATTTTGGTAAGAGTACAACCTAGCCGCTAACGTAAAATACACGATAAAGGGTGGTTAACTTTGCGTAACGCTAAAAAGCACTCAAGGGTATCAAGCGATAAAATATCTATTTTATATTTATCTAAGCCAGCAATGAGATGTTTCAACAGCGAACAGTTATACATAATTTAGGCACAAAAAAGCCTCGATATTGCTATCGAGGCTTAATGTAAAATTGGTGAGATTGACGCATAAGCCGGGTTTTGTATCTCTTCCGAAGAAAAGTGACAATCATTCGTCTAGGCCTTAAATCGCTCTAAGGCTCAAGCAACCTACCCGGTTTCCACGCGAGCCACGCTTATACTATGCTAACTTGCGCTAACGTAGTCATGAAACCCTATTTGGTCTTGCTCCGGGTGGAGTTTACCTTGCAATTACTGTTACCAGCAATCCGGTGCGCTCTTACCGCACCCTTTCAGCCTTACCTGTGAAGTTCCTAAGAACAACCATCGGCGGTCTTCTCTCTGCTGCACTTGTCGTGGGCTCACGCCCCCCAGGCGTTACCTGGCACCCTGCTCATTGGAGCCCGGACTTTCCTCCCCCCTATCTGTCTACCTCTTATTAAAATAAGCGGCACAACGATAAAGCAGCGATTGTCTCGTCAACTCGGCGCGCATTCTACCCCATATTTTTGCTAAGGTCTAAATTTAATATCGTTATGAGTACTTGGCTGCTATAGTATTTTTCAAAAAAATGATTAGGCTTTATTTATGATCGAACTTTGGCATTGTCACAATACTCGTTCACTACGAGTTTTATGGGCTTTGGAAGAAATGCAGCTTGAATATAAGCTTCACTTATTATCCTTTCCACCACGGTTTTTAGACAAAGAATATTTAGAGACTAACCCGCTAGGCACCGTACCTTTTCTAAAAGATGGTGATACTACACTGACAGAATCAAGTGCAATGTTGTTATACCTTGCAGAGCGTTATCAACAAACTGATTTTACCCTATCAGTTGCGCACCCCGAATACGGTTCTTACCTTAACTGGCTATTTAGCAGTGATGCTACTCTGACATTTCCACAAACATTAGTTTTGCGTTATAGCCAATTTGAACAACCTGAACGTCAACAGCCGCAGGTGGTGAAAGATTATGCCATTTGGTATTTAGCGCGGTTAAAACGGTTAAACGCTCATTTAGAAAATAATGATTTTTTGGTAGATAATAAATTTACCGTGGCTGATATCAGTGTAGGCTATGCACTTTATTTAGGGGAGTTACTCGGGCTTGCCACGCAATATCAGCCTCAAACACAAGCATACCTACAAAGACTTAAAAGTAGAGCAAGCTTTATTGCAATAAAAAACACAGGTGAAGAGATTAGTCATTATACAATAAAGCCGGTAGTTCTAGCGTAAAGCCCTACTCTTTAATCTTCATCGCAAGGGCATATTCATAAAGGGAATTTTTCTTCACACCATGAATCTCTGCTGCTATTGCACAAGCTCTTTTAGGTTTCATTTCTGTTAATAATAACTTCAATGTTGCTACAACATGGGCAGGAATATCAGTTGGATCGATCTTTTTCCCTTCAATTATCAGTACCATTTCACCTTTTAGCTGATTAGGATCGCTTTGCAAAAACGTTAATAAGTTATCAGCGGTGTCTGAATGAATAGTTTCAAATGTTTTAGTTAATTCTCGCGCCATAACGACATAACGCTCACCGCCAAGCGTTTTTACTATATCTTCAACCGTATCAATAGCGCGGCGTGGGGCATCATAAAAAACCATGGTCCGAGTTTCATTAGCTAGTGCATTCAATGTTGATTGTCGTGCACCAGTTTTTGATGGTAAAAAACCTTCAAAAGTAAATCTGTCAGTTGGTAAGCCTGCAACAGAAAGCGCCGCTATAGCCGCACAAGTGCCGGGAATAGGTGAAACACTTAACCCTTGTTGGCGACAATGACGCACTAAATGAAAGCCAGGGTCACTAATCAAAGGTGTGCCTGCATCTGATACAAGTGCTACGCTTTTACCTTCTTGTAATAGGGCCGCTATTTGTTCTTGGCGCTGACGCTCGTTATGATCATGCATCGACATAGTTTTATTTTTAATCGCAAATGCCGATAACAAACGTTGAGTATGCCGAGTGTCTTCACAGGCAATAATATCGACCTGTTCGAGTATATCTTTCGCCCGTTGACTAAGATCACCTAAGTTACCTATGGGTGTAGCAACAATATATAAGGTGCTGGGCAAAATTTGAGAATCCGACATAATAAAATACTTGTGTTGAGACTGAAGAGGATGAAGTTTATTATAAAGCACTATTAAAAAGTATGGATTTATTAACTTTGACACTTACTAAATGGTTTTCGTCTTATAAAAGTGGCTTTTGTGCATTTGCGGCAGTGGTTATTTTAGCCAGTTGCTCAACAACTAAACAAAGTAAACCAACCACATCAGCAAATAAACAAGCTGATGTGTTAAAAACGTCTGAAACAAATTTAACCGCAGAGCAATTAGTTTCTCAAGCATCATCACAAGTGGCTTCAAACCAACAGTCTGAAGCGGTGATCTCGTTATTAAGCGCGAGTGAACTCTATTTATCTCAAGAAAACCCACATAAAGCACTTTGGTTGGCTAAACAACTTGAAGTATTAGCGTCATCTCCAACTCAGCAATATCAGCTTGCTATTATTGAAGCTAAAAGTTACGCAATCTTATCAAAAATACCACAAGCCTATTTAGCATTGGAAAGCGCCGAATACATTAGAGATTCAGCGCAACTTGTTTATCGTGTTGATTATTTTCAAACATTAGCCGATGTGCAAACACAAAGAAATTTGCCCATTGCCGCACTCGATGCAAGCTTAAGAGCATTTGCTGCTAACACCCAAGCCACAGACAACGACATTGACGAAATTTGGCAGAAATTTTGCCAATTATCGCCTTGGCAACTTCAACAGTTAGAAAAAATGTCTGCCCCCAACATTAAAGGTTGGAGTAAATTAATCACTTTTGCTAATAAGTTTGGCTATGATGATGCTAGATTGCAGCGATATTTAAGCCAATGGCAACGAGAATTTAGTACCCATCCTGCCCAATATATAGTGGCGAACTTGAGTCAACAGATTCCAACAACGACCAATGTGATAGAAAACATAGCAGTTATTATTCCACTTTCAGGTAAACAAGAGCTTGCAGGAAAAGTAGCGCAACAAGGTATACTCGCGGCTTATAATATTGAAAGCGGTAAAACCTTACACTTTATCGACTCCACAACCTTAGATATGAGTACACTAAATGCCAAACTACTCGAACTTAATATTGATTACGTTATTGGCCCGCTACTCAAGCAAAATGTAAACAGCTACTTAGCGCAAACTGAAATAACATTACCGACGCTTTTACTTAACTTACCTGCAACAGCAACTTTATTGCCACATCAAGTTGCGCTTTCAATGCGCCCTGAAGAAGAAGCAACACAAGCAGCAACAACATTGAGCCGCCAGGAGTATCAGTACCCACTGATATTAAGTCATCAAGACAGCTCTAGCAGACGAATAGCACAGACATTTAGCCAACAATGGCAACATATAACCGGCAAAGCTCCTGAGACAGTATTTTTTAATAGCGATGCTAAAATGCAAAACCAACTTAAAGCCAGCTTAGGAGTTGACCTAAGCCAGCAACGTACAAAAGAGTTGAACCGACACATAAAGTACACAATTAAAAGTGAATTACGTAATCGTCGCGATATTGATATGATATATGTGGTCGGTTTACCGTTAGAAACCAAGTTATTAAAGCCTTATATTGACGTTAACATTAGTCCGTTTGCCGAAATTATTCCGGTATTTGCAAGCTCACGTAGTCATAGCACTAAAATAGATAAAAGTGATAATCGAGATCTGTCTGGCTTAATATTTACTGAAATGCCTTGGCAATTGCGCAGTAAACAACAAAATAAAGCCTTAGCAGCCCAGGCTAAGAAGCTTTGGCCAAATCGTAGTGACAGCTTACAAACTATATTTGCTATGGGTTTTGACAGTTTAGCGCTAATAGATAAAATTTCTGCCATGCAAAACAAAACTTATGTGCGACATTATGGTCAAACCGGAATATTACAATTAGGAAAAGATAATATTTTAACCCGTAGCTTAATTTGGGGTAAATATAGTCGCAGCAAGGTACAAGAATTTGCTATGGACTAACAAAGCCAACACAGTGACCACAGGAAAAAATAGTGAGCAATTAGCCGCTCACTATTTAGCTCAACAAGGTCTATTATTAAAGACATGCAATTTTCAAAATCGCCGTGGTGAAATTGATTTAATCATGATTGAAAATGATGTTTTCGTGTTTGTGGAAGTAAAATACCGTAAAAATTCACACTTTGGTGGTGCTATTGCCGCTGTTTCCATTAAAAAACAGCAAAAAATTAAGCAATGTGCGGCATTTTATCTGCAACAAGCCGGATTAAATGAATATAATACCCCTTGCCGATTCGATGTTATCGCGATGCAAGGCAATATAAATAACCCAGATATTACTTGGCTTAAGAATGCCTTTTAATCAATGCCTTTTAAGAACTGAAATAACGGAGCTAAGTCCATCATGTTAGAACGGATAAAAAGTAATTTTACTGAAAGCATACAAACAAAAATTGCCGCCAGCGAATTATTGGCAGGGCCAATTGAACAAGCTGGAATGACGATGGTACAAAGTCTATTAGCCGGTAATAAAATATTAGCCTGTGGCAATGGTGGCTCAGCCGGTGATGCTCAACACTTTTCTGCAGAGCTACTTAACAGATATGAAACCGAACGTCCGCCGTTACCTGCAATTGCTTTAACGACTGACAGTTCAACCATTACTTCTATTGGTAATGATTACCACTTTGATGAAATTTTCTCTAAGCAAGTACGCGCATTAGGTAATAATGGCGATGTTTTACTTGCCATTTCTACTAGCGGTAACTCTCGTAACGTTATTAAAGCCATTGAAACAGCAGTGTCACGTGATATGCCTATTATTGCTTTAACTGGTGGCGACGGCGGTGATATTGCTGGCCTTCTAGGTGAAAACGATGTTGAAATTCGCGTACCATCAAGTCGTACAGCTCGAATTCAAGAAGTTCACTTAGTCGTTATTCATTGCTTATGTGACATTATAGATACGACATTATTTCCGCAAACTGAGGGCTAGTATGTCAATGAAATCAATTATCAGCACAATTACAATTGCTGTCTTACTGCAAGGCTGTGTGGCTGCCGCTGTTGTTGGTGTTGTCGGCGGTGCGAGTGTTGCAACCGACAATCGTTCTTTGGGCAACCAAATAGATGACCAAAAAATTGAAATTGATGCTCAGGCGAAACTTAGAAAAAGCGATGCTTTAAGTGACAATACCAACCTACAAGTGATCAGTGTTAATGGTAGCGTATTAGTCATTGGTCAAGCACCTAACAGTTATTTACGTGATCAAGCAATTAAAGCGATAAATGAAGTTAATGGCGTTAAGCAACTTCACAACCAAATTCGCGTCAGCAACACGACATCTTTTACTACTAAAACAAATGATGTGTGGCTAACATCAAAAGTAAAAACTTCTTTATTTGGCACAGATAAACTCGATGCGACCAATATTAAAGTAGTCACTGAAAATGGCGAAGTTTTTTTAATGGGCTTGGTTACTAAAGAACAAGCGACTATTGCGGTAGAAATTGCACGAAATGTAAGTGGTGTTAATCGTGTATTTAAAATATTCGAATATGTTGAGGTAAAGTCAGCGGGTTAATCACTTAAAACGCTGACTTTTAAACTGACTTAAACACAAAAGCAAACCTATTGGTTTGCTTTTTACTTTTACTTTGAGTTTAGGTTTGAGTTTTCAATCTAGATGCATCAATTAGAAAATACGCTGCCTTTTAAAATATCACTTAAAAATGGCTGTTTGCTCACTACTACTCATTAACTCATGTTTTAACCATTGCAATGCTTGTTGCCACTCGAGCTCTAAACCTGAAAAAATACAACAATTCCATTTGTCATATGCACGCGTTAAATTCAACTTTTCAACCATTGCCTTGCTTTTATCCGAGTAATAAACAAAAGCAATGGCTTTTAAACCTTCATAAGAACCGATGGATAATTGTGCTTCATAACTATAAGTATATTCATTAACCCTATTGATGAGCATGCCGAAACTTCCAAATAAATGTGCTTTAAAAAACACATCACACTCTTCAATCATTTCAAGTGATAATTCAATACCTTCATCAATAGTCACTTCAACAATATTTTCAGCGAGCAGTGTAAAGTAACCAAAGCTTAATCTATGTTTCATTATGCTCCTCTTAATTGCTTATTGTTGTAACTGTTGTTGTAGCTTTCGCTAATTTGCCCTCTTATTTATTAATAGAGAAACTCTTTTTTACCACTTAACCATAATGCTTATACGAGTTAATTCCAGTAATAAATCAACAAAATTGAGCGCTAAAAGCTTAACATTTGAATTCACTATAAAACTAATTACCAAATAATTTTTCTAACCAAGATTTTTTCTTGTTTTTGGTCGGTGCTTCTTCACATGCCGTTTCATAAATTAATCCCGTGGTTACCGCTGGCAGCATTTGCGAGTTATCGCAATTTTGCGTAACGGGGCGCCCGCTTTTATTGTCAAAGCGCACTAAATCTATACTTTCAGGTACCTGAGTGCGTCGACTCACTGCACCATTTTTATGCATAAATTCGGCAAATAATACTAAGGCTCCACTGCTACCGGTGAGTTTAGTTGGTTTGTTATCGTCTCGTCCTATCCACGTGGTGACTAAAAGGTTGTTGTCATAACCAACAAACCAGCTGTCTCGAAGATCATTGGTTGTGCCCGTTTTGCCAGATAAATTTATATCTTTTAATCGCCATGCCAGTGACCGAGCAGTACCTGACGTTGTAACTTTATTTAACGAGAAGTCGAGTAAATAAGCCGCTTGAGTCGAAATAATTTGTTGCTCTAACGCTTGAAATTGCCATAAGGTTTCACCGCTCCCACTAACAACACGTGTTATCGCGTGCGACTTTTCAGCCACACCTTTATTAGCAATAGGGATATAGAGTTGATTTATTTCAATGGGTGACATATTTAATGAGCCCAATAACATCGAAGGACGCGTAACAATATCATCCTGATAACCTAACAAATGAATAGCTTGAGCAACATTATCTAAGCCTAATTGCATACCTAAATTCACCGTAGGCACGTTCAGGCTAGATACTAAGGCTTCAATCAAGTGCACTTGGCCTCTATATTTACCATCGTAATTTTTAGGTCGCCAAGCTTGGCCGTCTTCACTTGACAGAGTTATGGCTTTATCTTCAATTAATGTCGCTAAATTAAAACGCTGATAACGCTCCAAAGCACCAAGAAATACGGCAGGTTTAATCAGCGAGCCAATAGGTCGCTTAGCGTGTAATGCACGGTTAAAACCAGCATAACCGGCCTCCTTCCCACCGACTAAAGCACGAATCTCACCTGATTTAAAATCAGAGACCACCATCGCCACTTGTAATTCAGCGGCAGAACCTTGCTCCAAAGCAGGTAATTTTTCATCAATGCTCGCTTGCAGGGCTAACTGTTGATTAATTGAAAAACCGGTAAACACTCGCACACCTGATTGCTGTTGGTATTGTGATAAATGTTGCGACAGTTCAGCTTTAACCAATTGCAGGTAGGCTGGAAATTTTTGTTGTTTTACACGACGTTTCTTTCGAATTGATAAAGGCGATTCAACTGCTTGCTCAAATTCAGGCTGCGAAATAATTTCTTGCTGATACATTAACCTTAAAACTAGATCTCGACGTTTAATGGTGCGTTCAGGAAAGCGCCAAGGGTCATAGTAACTTGGCCCTTTAACTTGACCAATAATCATCGCCATTTGTTCTGTATTAAGCGATTGAATTGACTTACCAAAGTAAAATTCTGCTGCTAGCCCAAAACCATAAATACCGTTGGCATAATGTTGACCTAGATATACCTCGTTTATGTACGCTTCTAACAATTGATCTTTGCTGTATCGATACTCCAATATCAGCGCCATAATGGCTTCATTAGCTTTACGCCATAAGGTTTTATCGCGCGTTAAAAACATATTTTTAACTAATTGCTGCGTTAAGGTGCTGCCACCTTGAACCGTTCGACCTGCCATTAAATTTTGATAAAGGGCACGTAAAATACCCAGAGGTGAAACACCATGATGAAAGTAAAACTCTCGGTCTTCAATTAATAACAAAGTATCTAATAGTTTTGTCGGCACCGCTTGTAAAGAAACTAGCACTCGATCTTCTTTGCTCTCTGGTAAAATTCTATCAAGTAAAAGCGGTTCTAAACGTAATTGAGTGACTTTTTCATCATTAATATACAAGGCCTTAACTTTGTCGTTAGCAATATCGAGGGTGACTTTATTTGCCGGCTCCACACCCGCGCCAAAATCAAATGCACGACGGTAAATAATCGCACGACTTTTTGATAAAGCAAATTCACCAGGGCGATGAACATGCGTGACTTTTTTATACCTATTAGCGGTTAAAGCTTTCTGAAGGTTAGTAAGTATTAACTTGCTGCCAATTTTATATTCTTCTACAGCACCAAACACTTGAACGGGTACCTGCCAGCGTTGACCTTCAAACTTGTCACGAACTTTTCCGTCGAGATAAATACTGTAAAGAAACAGTACAAATACGCCTATAAGCGTTACTTTTAACAAAAACCAAAATGACCAACGTAATATTCTTTTTACCCGGTGACCCGTTATTTCTTCGCTCGCCTGTGAGGTTGTCGGTTGGTTAGCTTTTGATTTTTTACTGGCTGTTTGCGGCGCTTTTTTGACTGTCATACTTTATTCATACTTAATTTAAACTAACTCTTGGATATACGATTAATCGCTTATAATAATCTAGCTGAGACCATATCCCAACCGATAATTTTTAAAGTCACAAGTTAGGTCGTCACAGATAAAAATTAGCGATATAATTCAGCCATAAGTTTTCATCAATATTTATAGGTTAGTTATGTCTGCATTTAATATGCTGGTTGTACTGGGTTCAACAGCATCAGGGAAAACCAAATTGGCGGTTGAACTTGCTAGAATGTTAAATGGGGAAGTGATCTCAGCCGACTCAAGACAAGTTTATCGTGGTTTAGATATAGGCAGTGGCAAAGATCTCGATGAATATCAAGAAATTAAGCATCACCTTATTGATATTGTTGATCCCGGCTACGAATATAATATTTTTGATTTTCAACAAGATGTTATTAACGCCTATGAAAAAATCAGCAATAAAAATAAATTAACTATTATGGCCGGTGGCTCTGCGCTATATGTTGACTCAATATTAAAAGGCTATAGATTAATTGAGGTGCCCGAAAATAAAACACTAAGAGCAACTTTAGACGAGCTTAGCCATGAACAATTAACTGAGCAGTTATTACAACTGAAGCCAAATTTACATAACACCACAGATCTGATTGAACGTGAGAGATTAGTACGCGCCATAGAAATTGCGCTAGGTGAACAAGCAGCAAAAAACAAAAAGAATGACTTCCCCGAATTTAAATCAATTATTTTTGCCATCAAATGGCCAAGAGAAGTTATTCGTGAGCGCATAACGCTAAGATTAAAGCAGCGAATGGAACAAGGTTTAATTGAAGAAGTAGAGCAACTGCATGCACAAGGCGTTAGTTGGGAGACCTTATACTTTTACGGTTTAGAGTATCGCTACATTGCCCAGCATTTACAGGGCCAATTAAGCAAAAATGACTGTTTTCAAAAACTAAACTCTGCAATTCATCAGTTTTCAAAGAAACAAGATACTTGGTTACGCCGATTAGAGCGAAATGGCGCTAAAATTCATTGGTTAGAGGGTGACAAAGATGTTCTTGCTCAAGCCATGTCTATTATCGCGAAAATCAATAATCCGTAATCATTGATCAGTGCTCAGTGCTCAGTACTAAAACAAGAGCAACCGTTGAACAGTTGAACATTCTCGACTAATCGTTTGGCTTGTATGGTGAGTTATTAAGCTTGAAGGGTTAACCGAGCCGCATAGAGATAATGATTAGCTTAACTAACGTCTATCATAAATCGTGAACGGCGTCAGTTTGTTATGGGCAGATAAGTAACTTAAGCCGACTTAAGTTACTTTCAGTTCAGTTAGCCACAACACTTTTTATATTTTTTGCCACTGCCACATACGCAAGGATCATTACGATTTGGTGTTTTTTCAAACCTTGTGGTGGTTGGTTTGTTGAGTATTGTGGTTAATTCCTGAATATTCTCATCAGCGGTGCTATCTACCGTAATCTCAGCAAATAATTCATTCTCTTTAACGATTTCTGCCACAGCTATTTTTTTTTCTTCACTTGTAACCACTAAGGTTAACGGATTTTTTTCTGTTCCTATTTTAACAGCACGCTTAGTGTTATAACCTGTTTTAACATGGTTTACTCTGGTGTGGATACGGCCTTTGTAATACAGATCGTGCATGATGAACTCCGCTAAATGAAATACTAAAATTTAAATACTGGGTTTGCGCGCGGCAGTATAACGTAAAATCTAAAATAGTCGACTGTTCAATGATAGAACTTAAGGCTTATACCCTACTCATGAAGCGATATACACTTGTTCAGCATATAATTTACCACTTAAAAAATGCTGTTTATTTTATCTAACCATGCGAAAATAATTTTTTTTAATCCACAAAGCGAACACAATAATGAAAAAGTACATCACACCTCTTCTTATTTCTTTTTTATGTTTTACCGGATTCAGTCAAAGCTCAATAGCGGCAGAAGATTACACCATCAACACTGATAAAATATTAGTGACGGTTGTACTTAAGCATCAGCAAGATAAAAGCTTAACTGAGTTACAGAAAAAAATGGATGAAAATCGATTTTGGCAATCATTTCCACCCAAGGGCATGGAAATAGACTCATGGTATGTGATGATGGGTTTAGGGCAAGTCATTACCCTTAAAGTGGCACCTAAAGATTTACGTACACTTAACCTAGCGATTGAAAAGTCAGCATGGGGCATTTTTGACACTAATATTTACCCTACGTATGAATTTAAAGACATTGCACAATCAATTAAAGCCAAAAAAGCACTAGCCGATAACCAGTAATATTGATTTTTACTGTTAGAGAAGAAGCAGCGTAGTGACTTTTTGATATCAGTATAATTGCACAAATATACTAAAATGGCAGTCAAGGCTGCCATTTAAGTATTTATTAAGCATGTAGATTAACCATGTGCATTCATTTATAAAATTTTTAACTTTCTTCTGCGGGCCATATCGCTCAACAAGCCTACCCCACTTTATAGTAATGGCAATATCACAGATAAATAAGCTAACAACGTTGAATCTGCCGTAGCGACCCCATAAAAAATAGCATTAGCCTATTGCACATATCACTTTTAGTCGTGATAGTGTTCGTCTAATTAACTTCTGATATTAGTCCGCGTTCTTTATGTCTTATCTTACTAAAAATAAGTACACTTTTTATGGTGTTATCGCCATTCTACTGTGGAGCGCTGTAACGGCTTTAATTCGGGATTTATCCGAGTTATTTAGTCCTATTGGCGGCGCAGCTATGATGTACACCGTTAGTGCTATATTTTTAATGTTTGTTATGGGCATACCAAAAATAAAGGATTATCCAAAACAGTACTTAATTATTGGTGGCGGGTTATTTGTTACTTATGAAATCTGTCTTGCCCTATCTTTAGGCCTGTCTAATAGTCGGCTTCAAGCGATGGAAATGTCTATTATCAATTACTTATGGCCTGCGCTCACTGTTCTTTTGAGTGTTGTTATCAGTGATAAAAAAATCAATATCTTAGTTTATCCCAGTATTTTATTAGCATTTACAGGTGTTGCTTGGTGTATTTCTGGCGATCAAGGTATCTCGATAAGTACTTTACTGAATAACATTTCAGACAACCCACTGACGTATTTAATGGCTTTTTCGGCAGCAATAATTTGGGCGATATACTGTGTAGTGACACAAAGCATCAGTAACGGGAAAAATGCGATTACACTTTTCTTTAGCGCGACCGCTGCAACGTTATGGGTACAATATTTTTTCAGTAATGAACCAAGCTTACAATTTACCTTGCCCTCAATGTTAACCTTGTTACTTTCTGGTATCGTTATAGGAGCTGGTTATGCCTTGTGGAATCAAGCATTAATAGGTGCAGATATGATTTTATTAGGCACTTTATCTTACTTTACACCGGTATTTTCTACGCTTTTTGCTTCGGTGTATTTATCTATTTACCTAACGGGATCATTTTGGCAAGGTGTCGCACTGGTCACATTAGGTTCTCTCATTTGCTTTTTAGTTACTAGAGACAAAAAACATATTTAGCAGAGAATAAATATAAAAATGTTGGCTTAATATTGACTTAATATTGACTTAATATTCAGTGTCATAATGTAATTGTCATGACTCAAGTAAATGGTAAAAGCTAATTTTATAGTGATTTCTGATGTAAAATTATCGAGCCAATTCGGGCCTAAAAAACCAGCTAAAAACAGCCTTAACAACAGTCTGTTTTCTACAAAACTTAACCATTACAATTGTGCTTTATAAATTGACAATCACATATACCTCCCCTATAAATAATTGATATTATTATATTTGGAAAATTCATATGTCGCTTAAACCTCACCTTAGATTTATCTGTATTAACCTTTTTATTGTCTTGAGTAGCACGGTTTATGCCGCAGATACTGTCAAAGAAAATAAAGCGTTAAACTCCATAGCACAAGCGCAACAATTTATTAGTGAACATAAAGGACGTTTTAATGGTAAGAGCATTAATTATACGGCAACAGCCGGAGAAACTTATTTAAGAGATAAGCACGGAAAAGAAACAGCGAGTATTTTTACTTTTGCTTATACCAAAAAAAATAATAACAAAGATAAAAATCGACCGGTTACCTTTATATGGAATGGCGGACCAGGTTCGGCTTCTACATGGTTGCATATGGGCGCATTTGGACCCAAGCGAGTAAAAGTACCAAGCGATGCACAATTTCCTGGCGCGGCTCCATATCCGATATTGGATACCGCAGAGTCTATACTCGATGTTTCAGATTTAGTGTTTATTGACCCTGTAGGTACCGGTTTTTCTCGTGCATTAGGGGAACATGAAGGTAAAGAATTTTGGGGATTGAAAGAAGATGCCGTTTCAATGGCTGAATTCATTAGAACTTGGATCACCGAAAATGGTCGCTGGAATTCTCCTCGTTTTTTATTAGGTGAAAGCTACGGTACAACCCGTGCGGCAGCGGTGGCTAAAATTTTAGAGAATGATTTATCAATTAGCTTAAACGGCATTATTTTTATCTCGCAGGCATTAGATTATCAAGGTTCGAGCCCTTATATTCGGGATAATTTAATTTCTCATATTACTTATTTACCAACAATGGCAGCTGCTGCGGTTTATCATGGAAAAGTAAAACCAACACCTGAGAATTTGTCAAACTTTCTCAGCGAAGCAAGAACATTTGCCACTGATGAGTTAATGCCAGCATTATTCAAAGGCAATACCCTGAGTAAAGCGACTAAAAATCATATTAACGATCGATTAGCTTATTTTACTGGCTTAACTCCTTCGTATATTGATAGAGCTGAACTGCGTATTCAAGGTTTTCATTTTGCTAAAGAGCTTTTACGCGACGAAGGTTTATCGATAGGGTTGTTAGATGCCCGCTACACAGTTGATGAAGTTGATGATTTAAAAGCAACGCCCGGTTATGATGCCAGTCGCGCCATTTCGTCAGCATTTAATTCGGCACTAATGAGTTATATGCGCAGTGATTTAGGCGTGGATTGGAGTCGCACTTATTTATCACCAGCTGATGATGAACTATCTAGTCAGTGGAGTTGGCGCACAGCACCAAAAAATAAAGCTTGGGAGCCCACTTACGTCAACACAGCACACGACTTATCAAAGGCTTTGCGTATTAACCCTTCACTTAAGGTCTTTGTTGCTTCTGGCTATTATGATTTAGTAACACCATTTTTTGATGCAGAATACACCTTGAATCGCCATGGAATAAAGTCTGAACAAATTCAATATAAATACTATCACGGTGGCCATATGATGTACGTAAATGAGCCTACCCGAATAGATTTATTGAATGACACACGAGCTTTTATTCAACAACAAATAAAATAAAAAATATGCAAACCTGAGCATACAACTGAGTGAGTTAACATTGGCCAAAATGTTGCTCACTTAGCTTTTAATATGGCGTTTCGTTTTACGTGTGGCTTGCGCATTTGCGGGATCATCTGGCCAAAAATGCTTCGGATATTTTGACCTCATATCCTTTTGTACCTCACGATAACTGCCCTGCCAAAATGCCACTAGATCTTGGGTTATTTGAATGGGTCGTTGTGCTGGCGACAATAATTCAATAATTAAAGCTACTTGGCTATTATGGTTACTATCACCTACCGACGGCGTCGAGCTGACTCCATATAATTCCTGCATAGGTAAAGAAACAATAGGTGCTTGCTCTAAGCTGTAGCGAATTTTGCATTTTCGCCCTGTTGGTCCGGTAAAGTAGTTGGGGGCAAGTTGGTTAAATACTTGCTGTTGTTGATAACTTAATTGGCTGAGTAATGCTTCTGCTAAATTAAGCTTATCAAGCTGTGATTTACTCGTTATATCTACTAAATACGGCCCAAGCCATTGCTCCAAAGTACTCAACAAATGTATTTCACTTACATCTTCAAAGGCTAAATGTTTTTGCGTTTGATTAAGCCAGCGCCAGCGTAATAAAAGCTGTTGTGTTTGTTCATCAAGTTTAAGCCAACTAAGCCCGCGTTTGCGAATTTGTTGGCACCAACATTCAATGATCAACTCAGTCGACAGTTTTTGTAGGGTGTTTTCTTCGCTGATCACCAGTGAGCCAATAACTTGCTGATTAGCACAACGTATACGATTTTGTTTATGATCAAAATGCAGATGTGTTTTACTTTCTACTGCGACTACTTGCCAAGCAATGGCTTGCGATAAGTTAATGTCGGCTGCCAATCCAATAGCTAAAGTATTTTGACGTTGAAAAAACTGAACCGCTACCAGGTACTCTTTATCAGCTAAAGCATCACCACTATTCATGACTAACCCTTTACCATAAGCCGTTAGGTAATTACCTTGGTGATCTCTTTGTTTAGCTAGGCGTTCTGGGTAAGCGAGCATAAGTAATAGCCCACTACATTGCAGTGGCAATTGGGCTGCCGTATTACAAATGCGCTTGTTTGTATTTGTTAGTTCAAAGTCACTTGCGTCATTTGCATCGCTGCTTTGTCGAACTGTCACCTGATATAAACGCTGAGCTTGCTGAATTATTCGTTGATGCTGTGGCTTTTTAGCTTGCTGTAAAAGTTGGGTAATACGTTGCGTTATATCGCAGTTATCTAGGCGCTGTTCAGCGCTAAAAATATCGCGCTCTTCTAATAAGCTCGCCAATAAACATGCTAGCGATAATAAATGTTCAACCTGCTGACTTTGCTCAAGCTGCAGCGCCGCTAGTAACATTTTCGCAAATCGTGGATGACAAGGAAAAGCCGCCGCTTGTTTACCTTGAGCGGTTAATTGATGCTTGTGAGTTACCAATGCTAAATCGATTAACTCTTGCCACGCTAGTTGCTCTTTTGTTGCGTTAGGCATTTCTATCATCGGCAACTGTTCACAAGCCGTTGCTCCCCACCTAGCGACTTCCATCAGCATGGGTAGTAAATCCGCTTGTTGAATTTCACTACCACTTTGCTCACTTCTGCGTTCAAAATCATCTTTACTGTATAAACGAATGCAGTGCCCAGCTTGCAATCGCCCAGCACGACCAGCACGTTGAATGGCAGAAGATTTTGCAATACTGCGTTGCTGTAGTTTATTGCTCAGTGTTTGCACATCATAAATCGCAACATTTTCTAAACCAGAATCAATAACTAAATCGACACCTTCAATGGTTAAGCTAGTTTCTGCAATATTGGTCGCTAGTACTAATTTATGATGACCGCTTGGCGCTGGTGCAATAACTTGTTGCTGCTGTTGTAGCGACAATTCACCGTACAATGGACACAATGTCATGTTTGCAGGCATAAAAGGCGATAGTTGTTCGGCTAAATAGCGAATATCGCCAGTACCAGGAAGAAACATTAATATCGAACCTTGATGCGAGTTCACCAAAGATTTTAAAACTGACAGTGCGTGCTGACGCCAAAGGCGAGTATTACTTGGGGCTTGGTAGTTAATATCAACGGGAAAACTTCGCCCTTTGCTTTCCAACGCTGCCGCATCAGGTAGCTGATGATTTATCGCTTCTGTCGCTAAAGTTGCTGACATTAAAAGAATTTTTAAGTCTTCTCGCAGACCTTGTTGAATATCGCGTGTTAATGCGAAGGCTAGATCAGCGTTTAGCGAACGCTCATGAAACTCGTCAAAAACTACTAAGCCACAAGCCGATAGTTCAGCATCGTGCTGAATTATTTGCGTTAAAATACCTTCTGTAATAACTTCTAAACGGGTATTTTTTGAAGTTTTACTTTCATTTCGAAGTCGATAACCAACTGTGTTCCCAACACTTTCACCTAACTGTTGAGACAGGTAACAAGCAATGTTTTTTGCCGCTAATCGCCGAGGTTGCAAAAGATATATTTTCTGACCCGATAAGCAAGGTAAGTCTAATAACCATAGCGGTAAGCAAGTTGACTTGCCAGCACCTGGCGGTGCAGTAAGTAAGATGGTTTTATGATGATTTAATGCGACAATAACATCGTCTTTGATGTCATGAATAGGCAGTTGATTGGCCGATATCGTCATATTCTGAAGTGTTTTAGTCTGTTTATAATTTCATGATAGTAATGTTACCATAACCACGAATGATCGTTGTTTTGTATCAAGCACTTTATTAAATAATTTATCTTATTTTATGTCACTAATTCTCTAATGCTAAACACAATAACGGAACAAATATGAAAAAACGTATGTTTATTGCCTTAGATATTTCAAGCGCTGATAAAGTCAACGTTGCGCAATGGCGAAAGCAACATTTAGACTTACCATTTAAAGCAATTGATGAAAATAACTTTCATGTCACATTGGCTTTTCTTGGCTTACTAGAGCAAGAAAAACAAGCCAATTTAACAGTACTAATTAATCAACAGCACCATTTAATTCAACAACAACTCAGGATGTTAGCAACACAAGATATCAGCTTTTCTTTACATTTATCCAAAGTTGGGTACTTTAAAAAAGCGCAGGTATTACATCTTATGCCGGAAAGTTGTCCCCATTGGTTGATGTATTTAAATAAGGTGATTGTTGAGTAAAGTCTAAACAGCAATATCACATTAGAAAATTATCGCTACCAACCTCACTTAAGCTTATACCGTAAAGCAAAGTCATCATTAATTGAGACTAACAATATCATCGAAAAGACAGCTGTAAATCAGACATTAAGTATCAAGAGCTTTAGCTTATATCACTCATTATCTTCAGAATATGGCGTTCAATATATGCCAATTCAAACGTGGAGGCTTTAAATTAAATTGGTTAATTTACATACAAATTAAATTTGCAAATTTTAAAATTTATGCTTACTTGGCAAAAGAATAAAATGCTGCTATCACTTGTGACCCTATTTTTAAATGGAGTTTGATAATGGAAACAATAGTCGAGGATAAGTATTCGATAGCGTCACGATCGAACATTTTACAAGTTGAAGCCTTCGGTCCATTTAATGACCAAGTAACTGAAAAATATATTGACGATATGTACAGTGCTTGTGATCAGTTTTCTGGTCAACCTTGGGGGTTATTAATTACTTTTTATGGTAACAGTGTTTTTTCGCCTGAAGCTGAGGAAGCCCTTATCAAGGTCAATAAATACCGAGTAGAAAAAGGCTTAATTGCTAATGCTAGTGTGCTAATTGATAGCAGTACCGCGGATATTCAACAATTGCAGTTACGCAGAATTTACCAAGCATGTAATATTACTTTTTATGTTTTTAGTGACATCAACTGTGCTCAATCTTGGTTAGAACAATATTTACAGTACAACAAGACTTAATAAGAGGTTGAAATATAGACTTGCCGACTCTTCAGAAGTTTTCGGCCTTACATTTTAGACAACTAATACCTATTTCTATATTCCCTCATTTCGCCTGACGAAAAAATAAAAATTATTACAGGGTTAGAAAGTTATTTCTGCCAATGCTCAATAGCGCTTTAGCGATAAGAATAGCGAAAGCTTTGAACTTCCGCCATTCGTTGTCTTAATAAAATCTTAATTGATTATTATTGAGTAATTAAGTCGGCAATGGTAGCGATACAAAGACCTGTTGCGCCTGCTGCCCAAAGTCCAGACTCAGTTCCATTGTAAGCGCCTGCTAAGTCAAAGTGTAACCAGCCAGCACCGTCATTATCAACAAAACGTGATAAAAAGCCTGCTGCATTACTTGCTCCACCAGCTCCGCCACCTTTTACTGTACGACTATTTGCTGTATCAGCAAAAACTGACGGACACTTATCTTGATGCCAAGGCTCAAGAGGTAATTGCCAAATAGCTTCGCCAGTTGCGGTTGCAGAAGTTTGAGCTTTAGCTACTGCACTTTGGTCAAGTGCGAACAAAGCAGTGTAATCACCACCTGTGGCACCTACAGCAGCACCCGTTAATGTCGCCGCATCGATAATCATCGGCGCACCCGTTGCACTTGCCGCCATCAAACCATCGGCAAGTACAAGACGACCTTCAGCATCGGTATTGGCTATTTCACAAGTAACACCGTTTTTATAAGTAATAATATCGCCAAGTTTATAAGCATCACGGCTGATCATATTTTCTGCACAACAAAGGTACAATTTAACGCGTTGATTTAATCCTTGCTTCATTGCCAATGCTAAAGCACCTGCAACAACGGCAGCTCCGCCCATATCGCACTTCATATCAAACATGCCTGCGTTACTTTTTATACTATAACCACCACTATCAAAAGTAATCCCCTTGCCGACTAGGCATGCCGCTACTTGAGCGTTGTCGTCACCCGTAGGATTAAAGTCTAACTCGAGTAAGCAGGGTTCATTAACACTACCTTTACCTACATTGTAAATACCCATCCATTGCTGTTCTTTCAACGCTTCACCTTGAATAAGGCGTGACGAAACATGCGCTGGTGCAATATTTTTAATATAGTCTGTGGCCAGTTCGGCTAATTTTAATGGATATAGCTCTGCCGGAGTTTGGTTAGTTAAATCACGGCTCCAAGCATAAACGGCTAATTTATTATTCAGGCGTTCAATTAAAGCGGGGTCGCCACAAAAGCTGATATTTTCTAATTTATTAACACAACTAAAACCAAGTGCAAATGCCCATTGGCTTGCTTCGTTCCAGTCGTTACCTTGTAAAGTCGCATGCTCAATGCCTAGTTTTTCTATTTTACGTGCGGCCATTTGAATTTTTCGTAAGCGAAAATCAGCGTCTTGTGGTAAATAAATAGCAATATTATCTTGGGTAATTTGAAGAGTTTTATCTTGCTGCCAACCTTGAGTAAGATTAGTTGGGGTCAACGTTATTGATACTGGGGCAGAATTAGCTGTTGTCATGTTATCGCCTTTACATTAATTTTAAGCTGATAGTTTACACTACATAAATAAATAATTAACCTAAACACCTAGTTGACCAATAAGGCTTTCTTATTAGATATCGGCTAAATGTTAGATCAATCACTAAAGCTCACGTAGTTTAATATATTTGAGCATTTATAATACAAGGTTTTAAAAAAATGAGCTTGAGTCACTATAAAATTAATTATTTTCTCATAGTATTTTTCCTGATGATGGCAAACCATGTTCAAGCCCATAACAAGAGCTGGATTTTAATCGATAATTTTGAACAAAAAAATAACCTTGTCGGGTGGACCAAAGCTGATACTAAAAATGACACTGCGCCTAACATCCCTAACCCTCAGGTCACTGAACAACGTAGTGAAAAGTTACATTCAAAAGATAATACTTACCTAATTAAAAAACCCGCTGCAGAAAATATTATAGGCAACCGAAAAGCCCTCACCTATAAAAAGTTGCCTGTACAGGTAGCCGTTGGAGAAAGCTACACGTTTTATACTCGAATAAATGTTGAGTCTTTCCCTAACAATCATGCTTTTGGCATAAGCAACATGCACCCGAAAGACATTGAACTTAACGATTATAACGCTTTTGAACCCACGCTCAGAGTAACCGATAAAACTGAATCGAATGGCTTAATCAATACTGGGGCGCTTATGGTAAAAGTCGAAAAAGGCTACGCTAATATTGTTAATCCTGTAACCCAGAAAGATGCAAAGCCTTTAATAGCAGGAGTTTGGTACCAAATATGGTATGTCGTGAATAACGCCTTATTAAGTGATAATGGACAAACGTATGATGTATACATACAAGGCTCAGACGAATTTCCTACTCAGACAAAAGTTTATACAAATGCTACATTTAGAATGGCGAGAGAATTGCCGCTTATATATTTTCTAATGAATGCTAATACTGGACCAAAGTCACACCCTTATGGTAACGGTGGGGTAAAGTATGACGATTTATATATGTCGAAAAACGTGAACCTATCGAAGCCTATGTAAATGATAAGCGAGTGTTTATATCTGCCAATGAATTAGCAGTTCAAGACTGAATAACGTAAAATAAACGAAATACTCTTTACCATTCAAAATAAACCATTCAATAAAATGGAAATTAACCTCAAAAAGGCGACGTTGATTAAACGTTACAAACGTTTTCTCGCCGATATAACATTAGAAGATGATAGTGACTGTACCATTCATGTAGCAAACACAGGAGCAATGAGTGGCTGTGCGATACCTAATGATATTGTTTGGTATAGTACTTCTGACAATTTAAAACGCAAATATCCTTTTAGCTGGGAATTAACACAAACTCAAAATAATGACTTTATTTGTGTCAATACACTTCGCGCTAATCAACTGGCAGAAAAAGCCATTTTAAATGGCACTATTTCAGAGCTACAAGGATTTGAAACATTAAATCGTGAAGTTAAATATGGTGAAGAGAATAGTAAAATAGATTTCCACTTAACCAATAAGAATGGTTTTGAAACTTTTATTGAAGTAAAAAGTGTGACGCTACTTGAAGATAATCAAGGTTATTTTCCTGATGCGATCACACTTCGCGGGCAAAAACATTTACGTGAGTTAATAGCCGTTGCTGCAAAAGGTCATAGAGCGGTACTTTTATTTGCTGTGCTCCATTCAGGTATCAATGACGTAAAACCTGCTGAACATATTGACCTTAAATACACAAAGCTATTACGTGAAGCAAGCCAACAAGGCGTTGAAATCATAGCTTACAAAGTTATATTTAAAAAAGAACAACTTAAATTTAACGTTGCTTTAACCAACAAAGTCCCTGTAATACTTTAGCGATAACTAAGAAATAGCAAGAATAATGATTGACGTAGGGGCTATAAACTTGCTAAAAGAGCTTGCTCAAAAATTATTGTCACTTTAATTAAAGTTTAGACAGCAGATAAGATTAAAAAATACTTTCAATTTTATCATGATTATTTATCAATTAAGCCTTGAATTTTATACTAGCTAACACAATATATGTGGAATATTACAGGTCTACATAAATTGGCAGTTGCAACCAAGCGATGACGTTACATGATGTAACGATGCACCGTCGAATTAGGTCTAGTAGCATTAGGAGAATTAGCATGCCAACACAGAAAACATTAGGTATTTTAGCATTAGCGGGCGTTAACCCTTACGTCGAAAAACCTAAAGAAGAATACATGAATGGCGCGCAACTAGAACATTTCAAGAAAATTCTAGATGCGTGGCGTATACAACTTCGTCAAGAAGTCGATCGTACCGTAACGCATATGCAGGACGAAGCAGCAAACTTCCCAGATCCTGTTGACCGTGCGGCTCAAGAAGAAGAGTTTAGCCTTGAATTACGTACTCGTGACCGTGAACGTAAGCTAATAAAGAAAATTGAAAAGACTTTACAATTAATCGAAGACGATGACTTTGGTTTTTGTAACTCTTGTGGCATAGAAATCGGTATTCGCCGTTTAGAAGCCCGTCCAACTGCTGATCTTTGTATTGAATGTAAAACATTACAAGAAATCAAAGAACGCCAACTCGCAGGTTAATACCTTCGACCTTGTTGGAATTTAAGAAAGCTATGCGACCCAATATTGTTCAACAATATCGCGGTCGCTTTGCTCCATCCCCTTCTGGTCTTTTACATTTCGGTTCTTTAATTGCTGCATTGGCGAGTTATCTAGACGCTAAGCATAATAACGGCCTATGGCTTGTTAGAATTGAAGATATTGATCCCCCAAGAGAAAAAGCAGGTGCGAGTACAGACATTCTGCAAACCTTAGAACTTTTTGGCTTGCATTGGGATGAGCAAGTACTCTATCAAAGCCAACAAAGTTCGCTATATCGCGAAGTATTAGCCGATTTAGCCCAACAAAAACTCAGTTATTATTGTCACTGTACTCGAGCTAAAATTAAAGCTCTTGGTGGTATTTACCAAGGCCATTGCCGAGGTTTAGCACAGCCAGAAGCTGACAGTGCTACGCGTGTAATTAACACTTTCGGTATCTCACAATTTAACGATATTATTCAAGGCCATGTCGCTTGTAATCAAGAGCTTGCGCAAGAAGATTTTATCGTGCTAAGAAAAGATGGCTTATTTGCTTATCAATTAGCGGTGGTGGTTGACGATATCTATCAAAATATTACCCATGTTATTCGCGGCTGTGATCTGCTCGAACCAACAGCACGACAATTGAGCTTTTACCAAACATTGCAACAAAAACCGCCAAGTTACGGCCACTTTCCTTTAGCCGTTGCTAAGCCTGGATTTAAATTAAGTAAGCAGAATAACGCACCAGAAGTTGATAAAAACAATCCCATCCCTTCACTATTTTCAGCATTAAAATTTCTTGGCCAACAACCGCCTAATGAGTTACTTCAAGCCAACGTTGCTGAGCTTTTAAGCTGGGCAATCACTCATTGGTCGATAAGCCAAGTGCCAAAATCACAAGAAATCGTTCTATAAGCCGTTTTTTCACACTGTTTCCATTCTCTTTTTGCTTGCACTGTTATATCATTGCGCGAGAAATTTAATGATAAAACTGGGGTCCACCATTATCAAAAGCGTCATCAATTTGTGTAAAAAAGTACTTGGAAAAACACGAAAAAATAACTCTACTCTGCCTTCATTTGAGCAGCCAATTATACTTTCTCGTGATCAGCACCCTGTATCTAGAAAACACATGAGTCACAATGCTTTAAAAGTATTGTATCGCTTAAATAAAGGTGGCTATGACGCTTACCTCGTTGGCGGTGGTGTCCGCGATATTATTTTAGGTTTAACGCCTAAAGATTTCGATATTGCGACCAATGCAACCCCTGAACAAATTAAAGCCTTGTTTCGTAACTGTCGTCTTATTGGTCGTCGCTTTCGTCTTGCACATATTGTTTTTGGTCGTGAAATTATTGAAGTTGCCACATTTAGGGGCCATCACGACAGTGATGAAGATAAAAATTGTCAAAAAACGTCAAAGCAAAGTGAAGATGGTATGTTACTGCGAGACAACATTTATGGCAGTATTGAAGAAGACGCTGAACGTCGAGACTTCACCATCAATGCGCTTTATTATTCAGCCAAAGACTTTAAAGTTTATGACTTTGCCAATGGCGTAGCAGATGTTTATGCCAAACAAATTCGCTTAATTGGTGACCCAGAAACACGCTACCGTGAAGATCCCGTTAGAATGCTTAGGGCGATTCGTTTTTCGACAAAACTCGGCATGGAAATTCATGCAGATACTAAAGCACCCATAAAATCTCTAGCTCCGCTGATGGCCAATATTCCGCCAGCTCGCTTATTTGAAGAGTTTTTGAAGTTGTTTATGTCAGGTAAAGCGGTAGAAAACTTTCAATTACTTCGTGAATATAGCTTATTTCAGTATTTTTTCCCTGCAGTAGATCAACAACTTAATCAACAATCTCAAGTATATTTAGCCGACTTTATTGCCCTTGCAATGAAGAATACTGATTATCGAGTTAATAATGATCAACGTGTAACACCTGCATTTTTGTTTGCTGCAATGCTTTGGTATCCAATGCAAGAGCATATAGAGCGCTTGAACAGTGAAACACAACTCACGCCACAAGATGCATTTTTTGGTGCGTTAAGCGAGATAATGTCAGAGCAACAACGTAGTATCGCTATTCCAAAACGCTTTCAAGCGGTAATGAAAGATATTTGGATTTTACAAGAAAAATTAGCGCGTCGAGATGGCAAGCGTGCATATAAAGCACTTGAGCACCCTAAGTTTAGAGCAGGTTATGACTTTCTCTTGTTACGAGCTGAAATTGAAGGTGCCATCAACAAAAATGTTGAGGAAGTTGCTGCACTTCAAGAATTGGCTAAATGGTGGGGAGATTTTCAAGCCTGCAATATAGAAACACAACAAGTGATGGTTAAAAGTGTAGTGGCAAACAAAAGTGGTCCTCGCCGAGCAATTCGAAAGCGCAGAAAGCCTCGAGTACAAAATTCGAGTAACGAAGCGTAATGCCACTCGCCTATATTGGATTAGGTAGTAACTTATCTGATCCTCAAGCACAAATATCTGCCGCGTTAGAGAAATTGCACCAACTTAAATGCTGTATTGTAACTCAAGTATCTTCTTTATATTTCAGTCGTCCCATGGGGCCGCAAGATCAACCTGATTATATGAATGCGGTAGTGGCTATTGAAACTAGCTTCAGCGCTATTGAGTTACTTGAACAGCTGCAAGAAATTGAAAACATGACTGGTCGTATTCGAAAAGACAATCGTTGGGGCGCTCGAATATTAGACTTAGACATTATATTATTTGATCAACAAGTCATTAATACTGCACGCTTAACCATTCCACATTACGGCTTAAAGCAACGAGAGTTTGTATTACTGCCGTTAGCTGAAATAGCACCCAATCTATTTTTACCGGATGGTGATAGTATTAATGAATTGGCCAGTAAGATAGCGAAAAATGGGCTAAAAATTCACAGTAAGTTAAGTTAGAATATCAACGTTAGCATTATAATAATACGGCATCATAAACAACGGAAAATAATATGGCTAAAATAACAACTGCCACCTTAATGAAAATGAAGCAACAAGGTGAAAAAATAACCACCATTACCGCTTATGATGCCAGCTTTGCGAAACTATTCGATCAAGCAGGTATTCACGCCATATTAATTGGTGACTCTCTAGGCATGGTTTTACAAGGCCATGACGATACTCTCCCTGTTGATATTGACCAAATGGCATATCACACACAATGTGTAAAACGCGGTGTTGAAAACACTTTAATTATTGCTGATATGCCGTTTATGAGTTACGCAACCACTGAACAAGCCTATATAAACGCTGCTAAATTAATGCAAGCGGGTGCTAGTATTGTAAAAATTGAAGGTGGTGAATGGTTAGAAGAAACGATTAAAGGCCTAGTTGAACGTGGTATTCCTGTTTGTGCTCATTTAGGTTTAACACCCCAGTCGGTCAACGTTTTTGGTGGATTTAAAGTACAAGGCAGAGACAGTGCCAAAGCTCAAGAAATGATCGAAAATGCCAAAGCATTAGAAGCCGCTGGCGCTCAGTTACTCGTGCTAGAATGTATTCCAAGCAGTTTAGGCAAGGCCATTACTGAGGCCGTATCGATACCTACTATAGGTATTGGCGCAGGCAAAGACACCGATGGTCAAATTTTAGTTATGCATGACGCCTTAGGTATTTCGTGTAGTTACATGCCAAAGTTTTCACGTAACTTTTTAATCGATACTGGCGATATTCAAAAAGCCGTAGAGCTGTATATTGACGAAGTCAGTAAGGGTAACTTTCCTGGACCCGAGCATATTTTTAAATAAGTATTATCAATAAGATTAATTTCTAGGGTGCTAAGAGCAAGTGAGCACTTTAAACATCGAGTAAAAAGTAGAATAACCATGCAAACAATTGAAAAAATTTCGAGTTTACGCAGCGAAATTAATCTTTGGCGACAAAAAGGCCTTAAAATTGCTTTTGTGCCTACTATGGGTAATTTACATCAAGGACATATTGCCTTGGTCGAAAAAGCCAAATTAGTTGCCGATAAAGTCGTGGCGAGTATTTTTGTTAACCCGATGCAATTTGGCGTAAATGAAGATATTGATAATTACCCTCGCACAATGGCTGATGATCAAGCAAAATTATTAGCCGCTGGTTGCGATGTATTATTTACCCCAACACCCGCTATTATTTATCCTAAAGGGCTAGATAACCAATCATTCGTTGAAGTACCCAATGTTTCACAAAGCTATTGTGGCGAAAGCCGCCCAGGGCATTTTCGTGGTGTAACAACGGTAGTTTGTAAATTGTTTAATTTAGTACAACCTGATATTGCTTGCTTTGGTTTAAAAGATTATCAACAAGTACAAGTTATTCAAACCATGGTTGAAGATTTATCCATGCCAATTGAAATAATTCCCGTTGAAACAGTCCGAGAACTTTCAGGCTTGGCTTTAAGCTCGCGAAATAATTACCTCAGTGTTGAAGAAAAGAAAATAGCGCCGGCATTGAGCCAAAATATTCAATGGCTAGCGAAAGAAATTCAACATAATAATGACTTCATTGGCTTAGCAAAGAAGGCCGCTGGCTATATCAACAATGCAGGAATGAGAACGGATTATATTCATATTTGTCACGCCCGCACACTGCAACCAGCCAGTGAAGACGATAAAGAATTAGTCATACTTGCGGCAGCGCACTGCGGTAAAGCCAGGTTGATTGATAACTTACAAGTGCAATTAGCTTAAATATATTTCGGTGAGTTGAGCAACGTACTTACGAACATTAAAGCGACTACTTAGTTAGTCGCTTTTTTATGCCATGAACTTTATTTCAGCGATAAAAGTTGAGGGAGAAAGTTTTCACTCTCTTGTGCTAATAGCACTTGCTCTGCTAACACATCTTGTAGAATAGTTTTTGACGTTAACGGGTTGGCTAATACCACTCTAAAAACTAACGTTTTACGACCTTGGTATTTTTGTACTTCGATACGGGTTCTAGAAACAAAAGACTTGCCATTTTCACGTTGACGCTTTTGAATGAATTTTGTCAACTTATCAAGCAATAGGTTCATTTCTTCTTGTTTTAGGTCATCAGCATTAGCCAATACTTTTTGTACACAAGCAGGGTTATAGCGATACGTTAATAAGCATAATTCTGGTTTAGTGACCAATTCAAAATCGGCATGTTGGGTGATCAACTCGGCAAAATAATTCGCTTTTTCAATACTATTATTAATCAGTAACTCATAGCCAGGTCGACTAATAACGTGCAATGCAGAGTACACCAACATTGCCATACCAGGTCTTGAACCTTCAAGCGTATGGCTACCTAAATCTTTTGATCCTTTGCGCAAAATATATTCGGCATGATGTTCAATTGCAGCAACAGAAGCAGGGTTTTTAAACACCACTAAGCCAGCTCCCATTGGCACATACATTTGTTTATGTGCATCAATAGTCACTGAGTCGGCTAACTCTATACCTTTTAGTAGTGGACGATACTTATTAGATAAAAGAGTCGCGCCACCCCACGCTGCATCAACATGAAAGTGTGCTTGGTAGCGTTGAGCAATATTAGCCATTTTATCAAGCGGGTCTATATTGCCAGTTTCAGTGGTGCCAGCAACACCCACTATACTGAGTACCCGAATATTCTGGCTTGCTAACTGCTGACATTTAGCTTCAAGCAGTTTGCAGTCAATTTTATTATTTTCATCGGTTGGAATAGCAATAACACTGTCTTGGCCTATGCCTAAAATATCTGCTGATTTTTTCAGAGAATAGTGACCACGTGCGGAAACTAAAATAGCTAAGCCATCGTATTGATAGTGCTTAAGTGCGTTAAACAAGCCCTCTCGTGCTACACCTTTAAAGTTCCCATTAGGTTTAAGCAAGTTATTACGCGCCACCCAAAGTGCCGTTAAATTTGCTACAGTCCCACCTGAACAAAACGCACCCAAAGAATGATTCGCACTGTGCATCCATTGCTGGTAAAAGGGTTCGTCATCTTGGTAAACCAAACGATGCATCATACCCAGAACTTGTCGTTCCATTGGGGTAAATGCTTTAGAGGTTTCTATTTTTACCAAATTTTGATTTAAGCCGACCATCAATTTCGAAAGCGGTAAAATAAAGTACGGTAAAGCAGAGGTCATATGACCGATAAAATTTGGACTTGAAGTATGAACGGACTGAGACACTAACTTATCAAGTAAGTGCTGCATATGGTCTGAAACAAAAGCAGGCTCTTCAGGGATCTTAGGATCCGCAAAATCTTTTTCAATTTCGCTTAAAGCTTGTTCAGTGGCCGCAATGTGCTCACCCAGAAAACCAGCTAAGTTCTGAGATATGTCATTCTCAATGCGTCCCAATGTAGAATCGGGTGCAACTGGAATGGTAAAAATACGATGTAAAGACTCTTCAGATACTTTTGCCGCGCGTTTACTGACCGTCATACTTATTCACTATTAACTACTTGCCCGAAGCAAGTTGAGGTTTATATAAGATCGGCACTTTAATAAAAATAGCAGCAAATGTCTCGTTATTTCCACCAATTTTGATGTTAAAAGCAAATTTTAATTGCAATAAAGTTGCTCTTAGCCCAGCAGAGTTGCGATATAAACTAAGCCGAGTTCAACAATCGCTAAACTACTTAATGCCATCATAAATACAGTTTTTTTAATATTATTAGTCATGGTATTCGTCCTAAATTTCACGTTGATATAACTAAGTAATATCAACATTCAGGCCAAAACTGTAACCACTTGAAATAAAAGGTATAAAAAAAATAACGCTTATAAACCAGTTAGGTGATTCATAATTATTAGCTAATAAATTGTTAATTTAACCAAAATATTGTCTTTAATTTAACACTAGAATTATTTGGAAATATGTAATTGCCAACATTGCTGGCCACTTGCATGAAATTTAGCCTCAAATGGGGTTAGAGGCTGAGTAACGTTAATGGTTGATATTGTGCCTTGGAAATTTAAAATGCCCGCTGCCACTTGAAACTCTTCCAAATAAAGTAGCCAATTACTGCGTAAAATAATTTCCTGCCCTATAGCGACTATTTGTGGAAAAACCGCACTACCGTGCCAACGTCTTTGCACATGTTTAGCTTTTGGCCAAGGATTTGGATATAAAATATAATGCTGAGTAACTTGCCAATTAGCGGCAACTACCAAACGATAAAAATCATTTAAATCAGCACGTACTAAATGAAAATTATTAACTGTGCCTTCGCCATTATCCAGTTTAACTTCATCAACGTTACGGTTAATTCTATGGGCTGATTTATCAACACCTATAACTAAGGCATCAGGATTTTGCTTTGCTATTAAGCGCGTACTTTGGCCAACACCACAACACGAATCAAGAATAACCTCACCTGAAAAAGCCTGCACAATTTCATTTATCTCATCAAAGGCTTGCTGAGTGTGTGCTTGTATCGGCTTTTGAGAAGGATGCGCAATATGCTTGTTAACAATTTCAACCAGTTTTTCATGTACACCAGGTTGATTCGTTACAATGGCTTTAGAGTCACCGGTTATTTCCGTGTTGTTCATCAAATACTACCTATAAAAATTCAATACGTTAATGACTAATGATATTAGCTTCTTAAGCCAATACCTTTAGTAATTAATACCATAGCAATGGTATATAAACTGACAATAAACACACCAAGTACGGTAAAAGACAAGGTTAAGCTGACATCAGAAATACCTAAAAAGCCATATCGAAAGGCGTTAACCATATATACAATAGGGTTAATTTGAGAAACACCCTGCCAAAACTCAGGTAATAAACTGATAGAATAAAATACGCCACCTAAATAGGTTAATGGTGTAAGAATAAACGTTGGAATAATCGATATATCGTCAAAACTACCAGCAAAAATAGCGTTAATTAATCCGCCTAAAGCAAAGGTGGCTGATGTTAGCGCAACCGTTACAATAATGACCCAAATATTATGAATTTGAATATCAACAAAAAACATTGAAACTAAAGTCACAATGCCCCCCACTAACATCCCACGCGCCATACCGCCACCTACATATCCAGCAACAATAACCCAATTAGGCACAGGCGCCACTAGCATTTCTTCTACGTTACGTTGCCATTTAGCACTGAAAAATGACGAAGCTACATTAGAATATGAATTTGTAATAACACTCATCATGATCAAACCAGGCACAATAAATGACATGTAATCAAAGCCACCCATTTGTCCAATACGTGAACCAATCAATGAACCAAAAATAACAAAATACAAACTAATGGTGATTGCTGGTGGTACTAATGTTTGCACCCAAATACGCATAAAGCGGTGGATCTCTTTATGCATAATACTTTTAAGCGCAATGATATTTCTAGAAGATGCCATGATACTTATTCCTTAACTGCGCTTTTGTTCGATACTTTACCACTACCCACTAGCCCTACAAATAGCTCTTCTAGTCGATTACTCTTATTGCGCATACTTAATACTTCAATGCCTTGATTATTTAGTTCTGTAAACACTGAATTAATCGTTTGAGTTTTTTTCACGTCAACTTCTAATGTGTGTCCGTCAATAACTCTAGAACTTAATCCAGCCAACTCGCTAGGTGAACTGTTAGGCTTCAAATCAAACACAAATGTTTCAACATCTAATTTAGCGAGTAACGATTTCATATCGGTATTTTCAACAATAATACCTGAGTCAATAATGGCAATGTTACGACAAAGCATTTCTGCTTCTTCTAAATAATGCGTCGTTAATATGATGGTGATACCTTGTTTATTAAGCTCACGTAAAAACTCCCACATTGAGCGTCTAAGTTCAATATCAACACCGGCAGTTGGTTCATCAAGTATCAGCATTTTAGGCTCATGCATTAAAGCGCGTGCAATCATTAATCGACGCTTCATGCCACCTGAAAGCATACGGGCTGCGTCATTGCGCTTTTCCCATAAATTAAGCTGCTTTAAATATTTTTCAGCTCGCTGTAAAGCTAACTTGCGCTCAACACCGTAGTAACCCGCTTGGTTAACTAAAATTTTCATTAATGATTCAAACTGATTAAAGTTAAACTCTTGCGGAACTAAGCCTATAAAGCTTTTAGCTGCTTCAAGTTCTTGATCAATATCATGACCAAAAACTGCTACTTTTCCGGCAGTTTTATTCACTAATGAAGTAATAATACCAATAGTGGTCGATTTACCTGCGCCGTTAGGGCCAAGTAAAGCGAAAAAATCGCCTTGATTAACTGTCAGGTCAATACCTTTAAGTGCCTGAAAGCCACCTTTATAGGTTTTAGTTAATCCGGATATTTCTAATGCTGGTAGCATAGCGAACCTCAAAATAATTGCGTGTCATTAATGTGGGGGCAAGTTAGATATTTTCAACAACAAATTTAGCGCTTATCACGCTAATAATGACGAACTAACAAAATGTTAGGGTGAATGCGTTTGCCTTGCCTAAGTATAAAACTTAAAGTAGACAAAAACATTAAGGATAAACCATGTTTATAAATAAATTCTTGCGTTGGGGTGCTTTAACGACCATTTCAATCTCATTAATTGCTTGCCAAAGTACCAATGAGCAGGCCACAACTAAAAGTGTAACTACAGTGCCTTTAACCCTAGAACGTATTTATGAAGAGAGTGAATTTAGCTCACAGTGGCTTGGACAAATTCGTTGGTTAGCCGATGGAAGTGGTTATACCGCGATTGAAAAATCTAACAAAGCAGCAATTGGCGAAACAGACTCAGAGCAGACTACAAATGTTGGTGAAGACATTGTTTTTTATGATCCAAACTCACTAGATCGTCAAGTGCTTATTTTTGCAGAACAACTCATCCCAAGTAACAAAGAAACGCCCTTATCAATTGATAATTACCTTTGGTCAGACGACCGCTCGCAAGTGCTTATTTATACCAACAGTAAAAAAGTATGGCGTTCAAAAAGCCGTGGTGATTATTGGATATTAAACCTGTTAACAAATAAGCTGATTCAATTAGGCGGTAAAGCAGTAAAAGAAAGCAGCTTAATGTTTGCCAAATTTTCACCCGATGGTAAAAAAGTCGCTTATGTCGTTGATAACAATATTTATGTTGAAACGATTAAAAACAACAATATTACGCAATTAACTTTTGATGCCGGCAATGGTCTTATTAATGGTTTGTTTGACTGGGTTTACGAAGAAGAATTTTCAATCCGAGATGGTTTTCGTTGGAGCCCCGATGGTAAAAGCATTGCTTATTGGCAGCTAGACACTAGCGGCAGTAAAGACTTTATCATGATAAACAACACTGACGAGCTTTATCCTACGTTAACGACATTTCCGTATCCAAAGGTAGGCGAAGAAAATGCTTTGGCTAAAATTGGTATTGTTAATGTAAAAAGTGCTAAAACCACATGGGCAAAACTGCCTAATAATTCACGCGAAATGTACGTACCACGCATGAACTGGTCGGGTAATTCTGAGCAAGTATTAATTCAGCACGTTAACCGTAAACAAGATACAAATAAACTTTATCTCACCAATATCAATACTGGTGCAGTAGATCTAATACTTACTGAGCAAGAAGAAACCTTTTTAGACTTTTACGATGATGCTAAATGGCTAGAAAATGGTACTGACTTTATTTGGAAAAGCGAGCGAAGTGGTTGGCGACACATCTACAAAGTATCTCGTGATGGTTCAACTATGGTGAACTTAACTCCTGGCGAATTTGATATTACAGACCTACAAACGATTGACGAGAAAAACGGCTGGATATATTTTATAGCGTCACCTAACAATGTAGCTCAGCGGTATTTATATCGCAGCAAACTTGATGGTTCATTATCAAACCAACGTATAACACCTGAGCAATATTCAGGCTCAAATCGTTACCAAATGTCGCCCGATGGGCAATGGGCGATTCATACACACTCAAGCTTTGCTCAACCAAGCCAAAAACAGTTAATTAAAGTCGAAGCACATCAAAGTAAGCATTTATTAATGGGCAATAAAAAACTCAATGAGCAATTGGCTGTGTTAGCAAAACCTCAACATGAGTTCTTTCAAGTAACGGCACAAGACGGTGTAGTGCTTGACGGTTATATCATGCGCCCTGCCGACTTTGATGCTAGTAAAGAGTACCCTATTATTTTCTATGTTTACGGCGAACCTGCAGGACAAACAGCACAAGATAAATGGCGCGGCAATGCTTACTTTTGGGATCAAATGTTGACCGAGCAAGGCTTTATTGTCGCTTCAATTGATAATCGCGGCACACCCGCTCCTAAAGGCCGAGAATGGCGTAAGTCTATTTATGGCGCCGTAGGTATTTTATCTTCACGGGATCAAGCTGACGCGCTTAAAGCCATGGCTGAGCGTTGGTCTTATATTGATTTAGACCGTGTAGGTATTTGGGGTCATTCAGGTGGCGGCTCAATGACCTTAAATATGTTATTTCGTTATCCTCAATTATATAAAGTAGGCATATCGTTAGCTCCTGTGGCTGATCAACGCCTATACGACAGTATTTATCAAGAGCGCTATTCAGGATTATTATCAGATTATGCCGAAGGGTATAAGCAAGGCTCTCCTATAACGCATGCGAAGAATCTACAAGGCAAGCTATTGCTTGTTCATGGTACGGGTGACGATAACGTACATTACCAAGGTACTGAACGTTTAATTAATGAATTAATAAAGCATAACCGCCAGTTTGACTTTATGTCATACCCCAATCGCAGCCACGGTATTCGTGAAGGAGAAGGTACTACTTTGCATTTAAAAACCATGATGACAAATTATTTTAATGAACATTTAAAGTAACTTAATTGGTATTTAAGCCCGTATATTAAAATGAATACTTTACTAAAGCCTGCCATTGCAGGCTTTTTACTTTTTTATCTAAAATTAGTGCTTTTCACTAAATAGTCATTACATTAACTACAGAGATAAAATAGATAAAAGTTAATTTATTGATAAATAAGTATATAAATATTGGCTTCGACTTTGCACACAATAAAGTAGATATCAGCATTAATACAGTATTGGAGTTACTTATGAGAGCAGATCTAGAAAACGAATTATTTGGCGAAGATAAAGCCACGAACAACTCATGGAAAAATCCAGGTATTTGGCAACGCGGTTTAGCCATGTTGTGCTTTGGCTTTATTAGCGGTTTTATTCGACTTTTTATTACCCTTATCGCTATTGTACAATTTATCACGCTGTTATTTAGCCAAAAGCCTAACAGTCAGTTAGTAAGGTTTGGGCAAAGCTTAAACAGTTATACTTACCAAATTAATCAATTTTTAACGATTAACTCAGAGTCTTACCCATTCCCATTCTCAGATTGGCCTGACGGGCGCACCTCACAAGTGCCTCCTGCAGAACAGGTATAATCCTTGATCGATAAAGACAAAAAAGCTCACAAAAAGTGAGCTTTTTAGTTTATCTAACTTCTACATTAACGTTAGATTGATGATAAAGCGTTATTTACTTGCACGTGATACATAATCACCCGAACGCGTATCAACTTTCACCACATCACCTATTTGCACAAATAATGGTACACGCACTACCGCACCTGTAACCAATGTTGCTGGTTTGCCGCCAGTACCTGCTGTATCGCCTTTAAGGCCAGGATCAGTTTCAGTAATTTCTAATTCAACAAAGTTTGGTGGATCAACTGAAATTGGATTGCCATCCCAAAAAGTAATAGTACATACATCACCTTCTGCTAACCATTTTGCCACATCGCCAACTGCTTTTTCATCAGCAGCAATTTGCTCAAATGTTTCATTATTCATAAAATGCCAGAACTCACCATCAGCATATAAATAGCCTAGCTCTGAATCCATAACATCAGCGCCTTCAACACTCTCACCAGATTTATAAGTTTTCTCTAATACCTTGCCAGATATTAACTTACGAATTTTAATGCGGTTGAATGCTTGCCCTTTACCTGGTTTTACGATTTCATTATCGATAATGTTACAAGGTTCACCATCAATCATTAATTTAAGTCCAGCTTTGAACTGGTTAGTGCTAAAATTAGCCATAATTATTATGCTCGCTCGTTCACGTAGAAAACGTAAAGGTTAAAAATTGAATATAGAAATGCCGCAAATAATAACCCAAATCAGTGATAGATTGCACACTTCTTGGCAAAAAGAATTAGCAAATGTGATTACCGATCCTAAAACCTTGTTAGAGTTGGTGGATATTTCACCAGAAGATTACCAACATCACTTTGCAGCGCGTAAACTATTTCCGGTGCGTGTGCCGCGCCCCTTAATGTCTCGCATTAAAAAAGGCGACATTAACGACCCAATTTTAAAACAAGTGATGCCCTTAGATGCAGAGTTTTCGATAACTGACGGATATAACGAAGATCCATTAGAAGAACATGACACTGTGGCACCGGGATTACTGCATAAATATAAACACCGGGTATTAATGATGGTAAAAACGGGTTGTGCGGTTAATTGTCGTTATTGTTTTCGCCGCCATTTTCCTTATGCGGATAACAGTCCAAATAAAGCACGTTGGCAACAAGCACTGGTCTATATTCAACAACATACCGAAATTAACGAAGTTATTTTCAGCGGTGGCGACCCCTTAATGGCTAGCGATGAACACCTGCAATGGCTTATTACAGAAATAGAAAAAATCCCGCATATTTCGCGCTTACGTATCCACACTCGTTTACCAATAGTTATACCACAGCGAATAACACCTGCATTGGTACATACACTGAAAACCACTCGACTTAAACCTGTGATTGTTTTTCATGTAAATCATGCGAATGAAATCGACGAAAACGTAGCTGATGCTATTGAGCCTTTAATAAAAGCGCGCATTCCTCTCTTTAATCAAAGTGTTTTATTAAAAGGAATTAACAACAACGCCAATACCTTAGCTCAATTAAGCGAGCGTTTGTTTGATGTTGGCATTCAGCCATATTACTTACATTTATTTGATAAAGTGCAAGGCGTGGCCCATTTTGATTTAACAGAAGCAGAGGCAAAAAATATTACCTTGGAACTTATGGCAATTTTGCCGGGTTATTTAATGCCAAAACTTGTTAGAGAAATTGCTGGAGAAGCCAACAAAACACCGATTAATTTGGCATAACACTGACATTTAAAATATAGCGAATTATAAGCAAAAATGAGGCAACGCGCATTAGAGTAAGGTGGCACTCGTTACTGGTAATACTAACAACATAAAATTACACTAGAGACTAACAAAATCTAAATCAATTTGGCATAATAGCGCCATTGAATACACAAACTGAAAATAAGTCATTATGAGCGAAGCCGTACACAAGCAACTAATCGAAAATATTTCGATAATTTTAAAAAAGTCACTCGCAGCTGACGCCACGTTAACGACATTACGAGAAGCAAAACAGGCTGGGTTTGCAGCCATATTCACTGAAGATGCAGGTTTTAAATGTTCTGCGAATACTTTTCAACCTTATGTTGAAGAAGTAGCGAATGATTTAATTTTTTGGCAAAAAACCTCAGACCAAAACACACTGATTGATATTGTAAAAAAAATTGAGCAATTATTTACCGTATTAGCTAAATTAGAGCACAGTTAAACTTTCTGTCTCGATAAAAAAACGCAGCTAAGCTGCGTTTTTTTATGTTGTTAAAATATATTTATTTCTTCATGTTATTTTCAAAGGTTTTTTTAAACCAATCATCAAACATCTTTTTTTCATAACTTAAGCTTTCATTACGGTATTTTAGGCTGCTATGCGTTAAAAATCCCATATCGTGCAGCGAAACATCATCACGTTTAACCACAGTATTATCAGCATTTAGTAACTCGTAACTAAACTTCATTCGAGGGGAAAATATATCTTTTATAATACGAACACGCTTTATGCCGTAATTAATATCACCAGCTAAATCTAAATTGGTCACTTCAAAAATTAATTTCTGTTGCTCGGGTAACTTTTCAGCTAATTTAGAAAAATGCGCTTCCAAGTTTTTAAACGTGCGCTCTTTAAATTTTTGTCTGTGCCCTTCAGCTGAATCAACATCCGTGTATTTTTCTGGATTTGTCCACTTAACTTCAACTTGCGCGGCTTCTACCGCCGTTATTGAAAACGTAACAACAGTTAAACTTAATAAGCATGTAATAAATTTCATCATAATTTTGCCCTCTATTATTTAGTTCATTATACCGAATCATCATAATATTGCTCGTTTCACAATGTAACCCTTTTAAGCTTGAGCTTTACTGCCTTTGTATCATGCAATATTTCATATCAATAATCGTGAAAATGAATCTAATTTATAAAGCAAAGTAATCAAAGTTATTGATTTACCTCCATGTTAATCGCTAAACTGCAAAGCTATACACAAGTTAACCTAGTTAAATATGTTAGTTTGAGTGTAGCCTTGTTTTAATCTAAATAACTGAGCTAAATGTGCTAACTGAATTTCTATCAACGCTTAACTTTTCGTTCGCTGTCACTGGCCCTATTTTTATGATGGTAGTGCTCGGTGGTATACTTAAATACTATGGCATTATTGGCCAAGCCTTTGTTGATCAAGCGTCAATATTGGTGTTTAAAATATCACTCCCGATACTACTTGGTATGAGCATGATAAGAACCGATATTGCAACGGTTTTTGACCCTGTCACCATTGCAAATGCGTCATTATCAACCTTTTTGGTGTTTATACTACTAACATTAACCGCGAGTATTTTCGTGAAAAACCCTCGTGATAAAGGGGTTTATGTCCAAGGCGCATTTCGCGGAAATTTAGCTATTGTAGGTTTAGCACTTTGTGTAAATTTATATGGTGATGCGGGTATTGCTAAAGCGTCAATTGTTATGTCGATACTGTCATTGGTGTACAACATTCTGTCTATTTACACCCTAACGACAACATTAACCGACAAAAAACTTAATCTTTTCTCGATGATCATTAGCATGACTAAAAATCCATTAATCATCGGTATTGTACTCGGTATTATGATTAATTTGCTGCACATACCTGTACACCCAGTAATAATGCAAACAGGTGATTATTTAAGCCAGTTAACCTTACCCGTTGCGCTTCTCTGTATTGGTGCTAGTTTGTCGTTTGCTGATATGAAAGATACTAAAACCGTTGCTACAATCGCCGTTATCGCTAAATTAATCGTCTCGCCGATTATCATTACCTATATCGCATATCTCAGTGGTTTTTCAAAAATGGATTTAGGCATAGTGTTCTTGATGTCAAGTACACCAACAGCGGCGGCAAGTTACATTATGGTGAAAGCGATGAAGGGCAATGAAACCTTAGCCGCTAATATTATTGTAATGAGTACGGTGGCTTCTTTATTTACCGTCAGTTTTGGCTTAGCAATGTTAAAGACTTTTGAGTTGATTTAAATAAGCTTAAATCAACTTCATCTCAATGCTTTATTATCTGACTATGGTTAAAAAAGTTCTTTAAATACAACCCTAAAGTTACCAACACCGGCATAATCAATGTCGGTGTTTTTATCAAAATCTAACTCTACAACCCCTGCATATGATCCTGTTGTAAAGGCTTCACCTTTTTTAAAGCTCGTGCCTCGTTTTGTCATATAGTTTATCGCCCAATAAACGGGTAATTGCGGTAACGGGTTAGGATGCACGCCATTAAATATCTGCTCGTTAACCTCACCGCTTTCTTCATACTGTTTAATTGATATTTGAAACTTATCTGCTGAGAATGCCACGGACTTATCAATTGTAGGGCCTAAAAATAAGCCTTGATTAACTAAACAATCAGCTAAGCGTTCAAGAAATGTCACGTCTGAGTCATCGGCAAAGCGACTTTGTATTAATTCTAATGCCATATGACAACTGCCAATAGCCGCGTTGATTTCTGCTTCAGAATAATCTTCATCGCGTGCGGGTAAATCATGAGCCAAAACAAAGGCAATTTCAGGCTCAATTCGCACTTTGCTATTATCTTGCATTAACCAACATTGCTCTCCCTCTTGCATCGTTTCGCTAAAAATAGGCGCGATAATAAGCTTGTCTTCAGCTAAAGGTAATAGGCATTTCCAGCCGGCAACATTATCAGGGCGAAGCTTAATTATGGCTTGTTGGATCGATAACGCTTCATCAATAGAATGAGGGGTTAAAGCTTCAGCTAAACTATAAGCTTTGGTACCTGAGACTCTACGTGCTAAGAATTGTTGAGCTGCGTTTGTAAATTTTTCAAGGGTCATTTGCGTTCACTTTTTAGTGGCTAAGTCATCAATAAAACTAGAACAACTCTACCTTGATAAAAGCCCCTTTGCTAGCCATGGCTTAACTCTTAGACTTAAAAATAGAAAATACTTATCTGTGTAACACCGAGGCTTACTGATCTAAATGTATGATCGCTCCGTATCTATTTAACAGGTTATTCAAGTCATAACAGAGTGATAGCTTTGAGCCTGTCATTTCGTTTATAATATGCAGCCTTTATAGTCACATTTCATCAACCTATAAGTGTTAGCGCTGATATGCAACTTTCTCCCAAGTCAAAACCTGTTTTACTGATATTCATTCTCGTTATTTTGGGTGGATGTGCCATGATCGCCAATAGCCAATTTGATGATCTGTTCGGCATTGCTGAACCTCAAGCACGTATGGTCGTAAATAATTCCGCTCAAGCTGAATTTTATCATGATGAAGTACAGCCAATTATTGAACAGCGATGTGTTGTTTGCCACGGTTGTTACGACGCCCCTTGTCAGTTAAAACTATCATCGCCACAAGGTATAGACCGAGGAGCAAACAAAGAGTTAGTGTATGACGGCACCCGATTATTGGCCGCGACACCACAACGCTTATTTGTAGATAATGACAGCACTCAAGCATGGCGAAACAACGGGTTTTATGGCGTGCTTAACGAGCGTCAACAATCGCCAGCACTTAATCAGCAAGCAAGTGTTATGTCGAGATTACTCTCGCTTAAACAACAACACCCGTTACCTGCGGGTAAAATACTACCTAAGCAATTTAACTTCTCGTTAGATAGAGAACAACAATGTCCAACAGACGTTGAAATAGAAAATTATGTCCAAAACTATCCAGATTGGGGTATGCCGTTTGGCTTACCTGCACTGTCAAAACCTGAAGATAAAATTTTGCAGGATTGGCTGCGTAACGGTGCAAAAATGGCACCACTACCGCCATTAACTGATCATTATATTAACCAAATAGCCACTTGGGAAAACTACCTAAACGGTGACTCATTAAAAGAAAAACTGGTCAGTCGATATTTATATGAACATTGGTTTATCGCCCACCTTTATTTCTCTGAATTACCTGCCGGCGAATTCTTTAAAGTCGTACGTTCTCGAACACCGCCCGGCCAACCTATCGATATTATTGCTACCCGTCGACCTTATGATGATCCTGGTGTAGAGCGAGTTTATTATCGCTTATGGCGCGAGCAAGGCAGCATATTAGAAAAAACACATATGCCGTATGCATTAAATAATGACCGCTTAATAACATTTACGCAGTTATTTTTTCAAGATAACTATCAAGTAGAAGCTTTACCTTCATACCAGCCAGAAGTCGCTTCAAACCCTTTTAAAGCTTTTGAGGCAATACCTTCTATTTCACGTTATAAGTTTTTGCTAGAAGAAGCCGAATTTACCATCATGAATTTCATTAAGAGTCCGGTTTGCAGAGGGCAAGTCGCATTAAATGTAATTAACGATCACTTTTGGGTATTCTTCGTTAATCCAAATGAGAAAAATGCCAAAGATCACTCTGCATTTTATAACGAGCAGCAAGATAAATTAGCCTTACCTTCTGCTGCTGAAAGCAATGCCTATGTTATTACTAATTGGTTGAAGTACTCTAAACTTCAGCGTTCGTATATGCACAATAAAGCCACAAGAATGAATACAGCATTTCCTAACGGCGAACATTTAACGACTGATCAAATTTGGGCAGGTGATGGTGACAATACTAATGCAGCATTAACTATTTTCCGACATATTGATTCTGCAACCGTGGTTAAAGGATTAGTCGGTCGCCCTCCTCAAACATCTTGGGTAATTGACTATGGCTTGTTAGAACGTATTCACTACTTATTAGCTGCTGGTTTTGATGTTTATGGCAATATAGGTCACCAATTAAATACCCGCTTATATATGGACTTTTTGCGTATCGAAGGTGAGTTTAACTTTCTTGCATTATTGCCACCTGAAACCCGAAAAACTGAACTAAACAAATGGTATCAAGGCGTGTCAGACAGCCAAAAAGAATATTTGATGGCACCACATAAATTGTTTTCTCAACCTTCAGGAATACATTATCAAACTGAACAGCCTAAACAGGAGTTGTATCAGTTATTAAAACAAAAAGTTAACCCGGTATTAGTCACTGATAATAATTTGGCCAGTAAGAGTACCCCAAAAAGTCATCGTAAAGCGCTCGCTAAATTGCAGCACTTAGTTGGCGGTGCCGTTACCTTAATGCCACAAATCACCTTTTTATCAATACAAGGCAAAGAACAAACACATTATTATTCCGTACTGCGAAATAATGCCCACAGTAATATTACAAGTTTGTTAAGTGAAGATGAAAACCGCTTGCCTGAGCAAGACACTATTACCGTGACTAGCGGCTTGGTCGGTGCATACCCTGATGTGTTCGTGAATGTTAGCGAGTCACAATTAAATAACTACGTTAACTCTGTATCGGCATTAACTACAAAAGCAGACTATCAAAAATTAATGGACAACTATGCTATACGCAGAACCGACCCTAACTTTTGGCAACATAGTGATGCAATGCACGCAGACAATAAAAAACAACACCCTTACAAAGCTGGACTGTTTGATTACAATCGACTGCAAAATCGATAGCATTATACTGACTGGTTAATATAGCTAGATAATTTAGCTAGATAATAAGCGTCGAATTTAACAATAAAAAGCTCAACTGAATGAGCTTTTTATTGTTTTTTTTATTGCTCAGAACAAACAACGAGATACTGTATACGCAAGATAAGCTTATTAGTTCACTCATTTTATATTCCTGACCTCATTTAAATCCCTCTCACCCCATAATCACATTAAGACGAAAGCTGTGTTCGCATCTCCCATAAACTCGGGCAGACATTGCTTCCAGAAATACTCGAAACATCCGAATACAGCCACCTATGAATTTTAATCATGCATTTATGAAATAAAATCAATTTTATTCATGTAATTAACCACGTATAAAATACATTCTGCTTTTAACTTTAGACATTATTACAGCTGGTTTTCAATTAAGCCTTTAGGCATAAACCAAGAAACTGTAGAAGACTACTGACAAAGAAAATCAGAAAAGGAAGTTAACAGCTCAAAAAGAGCATGAAATACATTCAGGTTTTATTACAGAAATTGGATATCAGATCATCATGAATACAGATTTTACATTTACGATTAAAAACATATGTCTCAATGAAAACTATCATCCTTCAGAAAATACACGTATTACAACCAACTTTGCTAACTTGGCCAGAGGCGAGAGCCGCCAACAGAATTTACGCAATACGTTAAAGATGATCGACAATAGCTTTAATGCCCTAGCCTATTGGGATAACCCCAAAGCAGATCGTTATTCTGTCGAGCTTGAAATCATTTCTGTTGATATAGATATTGAAGACAGCGGACAGTCTTTTCCGTCAATTGAAGTATTAAAAACAACGGTTGTTGATCATCAAACTAGCGAGCGCATTGAAGGCATTGTAGGAAATAACTTCTCTTCTTATGTCAGAGATTATGATTTTAGTGTGCTGTTGTCAGAACATAATAAAGGCCAAGCGCAGTTTAGCATTCCAGATAGTTTTGGCGATTTGCATGGCAAACTTTTCAAATATTTTGTTAATTCAACTACCTATAAAAAACACTTTAAGAAAACGCCCGTTATCTGTTTAAGTGTTTCTGATAACAAAACTTACCTTCGAACTGGTAATCAACATCCTTTGTTGGGGGTTGAATACCAACCTAATGAATCATCTTTAACTGAGCAATACTTCAAAAAAATGGGCTTACAAGTTCGATACTTTATGCCTCCTAAAAGTGTTGCGCCTTTGGCTTTCTTTTTCTTTGGTGATTTACTTAATGATTACAGTAACCTTGAGCTAATAAGTACCATCAGCACGATGGAAACATTTCAAAAAATTTATCGACCTGAAATTTATAATGCCAATGCTGTTGCAGGAAATTTTTATCAACCTAATTTAAAGAACCAAGATCATTCATTAACACAAATTGTTTATGACAGAGAAGAGCGTAATAAATTGTCCATTAAGCAGGGAAAATTTACTGAAGAGAACTTCATCAAACCTTATCAAAAAATACTTACGCAGTGGTCTGCTAATTACGCGCTTTAATTAACCCTATTGAAATGAATAAAAAGGTACAGCTGCATTTATTATGAAAACACTTATTAAGAAAGATCCTACTAACAAAGCGCTTATAGAAAAATTACTACCTACATCAACCGCAGGCAGTTTACCTAAGCCCTCATGGCTTGCAGAGCCTGAAGCGCTATGGTCACCTTGGAAGTTACAAGGCGATGAATTAATTGACGGCAAACACGACGCCTTACTTGTGTCATTGCAAGAACAACAACGTGCAGGCATTGATATTGTTAGTGATGGCGAGCAAACGCGTCAACATTTTGTGACCACCTTTATCGAGCACCTAACCGGCGTCGATTTTGAGAAGCGTAAAACGGTTAAAATTCGTGATCGTTATGAGGCAAGTGTTCCTACAGTAGTTGGCCCAGTTTCTCGCCCTAAGTCTGTTTTTGTTGAAGATGCCAAACTGTTACGCCAGCAAACCAGCCAACCTATTAAATGGGCGTTGCCAGGCCCAATGACCATGATTGATACGCTTTATGATGACCATTATAAAAGCCGCGAAAAGCTGGCTTGGGAATTCGCCAAAATTCTTAATCAAGAAGCTAAAGAATTAGAAGCAGCAGGAGTTGATATTATTCAGTTTGACGAGCCTGCTTTTAATGTGTTTTTTGATGAAGTTAATGATTGGGGCATTGCTTGTTTAGAGCGAGCAATTGAAGGCTTAAAATGTGAAACCGCAGTACATATTTGCTATGGCTATGGCATCAAAGCCAATACAGATTGGAAGAAAACATTGGGTTCACAATGGCGACAATATGAAGAAGCCTTTCCTAAACTGCAAAAGTCGAGTATCGATATTATCTCGCTAGAGTGCCATAACTCGCATGTACCAATGGATCTATTGGAGCTTATTCGCGGTAAAAAAGTCATGGTAGGTGCTATTGATGTCGCAAGTAACACGATTGAAACGCCAGAGGAAGTCGCGAAAACCCTACGAGAAGCACTTAAATATGTCGATGCAGATAAACTCTACCCTTGCACTAACTGTGGCATGGCGCCTTTATCTCGGGAAGTAGCAAGAGGGAAATTAAAAGCGTTAAGTGCCGGAGCTGACATAATCCGAAAAGAACTCGCCAGCCAAACCTGAGCCTAATATTGATACTGAATAGGGTTACTTTAGGGGTAATGGAAGTTAACTTTCATTACCAAGTTAGTAGCCCTTATCTACTTCCTCAATTTAGCATTATAAAAGCGCTACAAGAAAAATTGTGCCAACATACGTAAGCCAGTAAAGAGCAATACAAATGCAAAAATCTTCTTCAGTTTTACCGCATCTAGTTTTGCTGCCAATGATGCCCCAACAGGTGCGAATAAAACGGTTAGCGGTACAATACAAATAAAACCAAATAGATTAACCAAACCAAACGTTCCCGCAGGCGCATCAACAGGTGTAATACCTAAAATCAACATGGTTAACGCGCCCGGCAAGGAAATAATCAACCCTATTGCCGCCGCAGTGCCAATGGCCTTATGAGCAGGATAATTATAAAGGGTGAGTAGTGGCACCGAGATAGTACCACCGCCGATCCCCACCATAGCACTGAAAAAACCGATGGATGCGCCCATTACTGTTTGCCCGGTTGCTCCTGGTAATTTTTGGTACAGTGCCGACTTACCGGTTCTAAGCAACATGTTTAATGCTGATAAGACTGCTATCACACCAAAAAGCAGTGTCAGTATATTGCCTTCAATACGAGTGACTAACCAACTTCCCACCAATACCCCGATAAGAATAAATACCGCCCAACGTTTGAGCAGAACAAAATCGACATTACCTTTTTGATGGTGAGAACGAATTGAACTAATCGACGTTGGTACTATGGTGGCCAGAGAGGTTGCAGTTGCAACGAGCATCGCAGACTCTGGCGAGACACCAAAGCTTTGGAACAAAAAAAACAACACAGGTACAATAACAATACCGCCGCCCACGCCTAATAAGCCAGCTAAAACACCTGCAAATACGCCTGTGGTAATCAATGCCAAAAGGGTTGAGATATTATTCGTGATAAATTCAATGATATACATTAATGACTACTTCTATTTTTTGATTCTATTTTTAAGAGCGACAAAAATATAACTATCGATTCAAGGTACCGTTGTCGCCTACAATATTCAGACTTTAGGTTAAACAACAGCTTTAGTGTCTTCTAGCAGCTAACTGCGGGAAAAACCAAGAAAAGAACTGTCGCCATTATTTATTCCTATGCTCATTATAAAAAACTTGTTTGATTAATAAAATGATATTATTTCATCAATCAATGAATGTAGTTCATCATTAAAGTGAATAAACAGCTAAAAAGGAGTTAACCGGTGTTAGAGAGAATGCATTTAGAAATATTAACCGCAATAAAAGAACATGGAACCCTAACTAAAGCGGCTGATTCACTACATTTATCCCAATCTGCGTTAAGTCACAGCATTAAAAAACTTGAAGGCCAGATTGCGACACCAATATGGAAAAAAGAAGGTCGAAACCTACGACTTACTGCTGCTGGGGAACGCATTCAAACACTAGCTAATAGAGTGTTACCGCAATTTTTACACACCGAGTTATTACTGAGTCAGATTGCAAAAGGCGAAATGGGGTCATTACGCATTGGCATGGAGTGCCATCCTTGTTATCAATGGCTACTGAGAGTTATTCAGCCTTACTTAGAACAATGGCCAGATATTGATATGGACGTGAAGCAGGAGTTCCAGTTTGGCGCTTTAGGGGCATTACTTAGCTACGAAATAGACGTACTTATTACACCAGACCCACTCTTTAAACCTAAAATAGAATACATCCCTGTTTTTGACTATGAACATAGACTCGTCGTTTCTGCATCTCACGAACTGGCAAAAAAAGGTTTTGTATTACCGGAGCAACTAAACGAAGAAGTACTTTTTAGTTACCCTGTTGAACCGCTAAGGCTCGATATTTTCAGTCAATTCCTCAATCCCGCAAAATGTTCAGTTAAGAAACACAAATACATAGAAACAACTGAGATCATGTTGCAAATGGTGGCCGCTGGTCGAGGCGTTTGTGCTTTACCTGGCTGGTTAGTAGATGAATATTCAAAATCAATGCCTATTAAGAGTATTCGTTTCGGAGAGAAAGGTATTCGTAAACAAATTTTTGTCGGTGTTCGTAAGGATGAACAGCATATTGACTACTTAAACGACTTTATCGCTCAAGCTAAAAAGACAAAATAATAACTTTTACTTTCTTAATAATTAAGCTTTCCTTAACACAATAACAAAAAGGTTAAAAATATGTCAGGCGAAACAAATATTAATACACTACTAGCATCAATGGAGCCTAAGTTACTTGATGGCGATTATGTGTTCTGCACATTTAAAGATGCAAAATATGGCGATCATGCTGAGCTTTTTCCTTTAGCTGCTTACCTTGAGTCTGAAGGGTTAACGCTATTAATAAAGCAAGATATTGCTGATAAAGCAGGTTTAGCCTATGAAGCCATATTTAAAGGCATAACCTTAACAATACATTCAAGCCTTGAAGCGGTTGGCTTAACAGCTGCAATTGCCACAAAGCTTACAGAAAAAGGTATCAGTGCGAATGTCATTGCCGCTTTTTATCATGATCATATTTTTGTACAAGCAGATAAGTCAGCACTCGCCATGCAAGCTTTAGCTGAATTTAACAACTAAACAGCACTTTATAATTCATCAGAATATACATTATATTTTAAGCATAAGCTTTGATGAGTTAGGCATACAATTTAATATTAGAATGAGCGATAAATTACACATAATTACCTGTAGTTTTAGCTCATTTCAAATGATTAAAATGGATTAGTCAGCTTTTAGTCTTAAAAGTTAAAAAACTTAAAAATGAAGCTTTATTTTAACTAATAATATACATCTAATATTTAAGATATGAAAAGGCCGATCCTCTGACAAAGCGGTCGTTCAGGTAACTATCTTTAAAGATAACAACTGCCACAAACCTGACCTAATTCACTGGTCAAAACATCCATGTTTTATGTTCACTTTGATACGAAACCGGACTTTTCAATATCTATTTTAAACTTCTATCGTTTGCCAATTTTTTTGTTCCAACTATAGGTTACAATGTACCTTGTTAATTTAGTGCCTATTGAGTAAGTCATAAAGTATGAAAATGAGTAAAATTTGCCATCGTTTGAACAATAAGTTATTGGCTGTATTAGTCCAAATCAATGAAGAGGCAAAGCAAGTCGATGGCTTTAGTCATTTAAGTCACTCTGTTCAGTTCGATTGCTTCCCTGCCAGTTTATTAGTGTATTGCCATTTTAGTGAAGCACAACAGTTACGTGTTGCACAGAGCAGTCATGCTGAAACCAAATTACAAAAACAGTTGCATAAATTACTTTTTAAAAAAGGGATCGTATTAAAAGATCCGAAGATGAATTTAAAACTGCAAGGTCCGGCTTAGAATCAAACAGACTATATTTCACAAGTTGTGTAATATATTTAGCTAGATGGATAATACTCTAATACTCACTGACCAGATGTTAACAAAGATACGAAACCGGATGCTAACCTTGGTTTATCTAACGGCAAGTGATCCGACAAAGAAGTCATAAACATTGATTAATGACTTCTTTGACCTAAAGAGGATATTGCTAGGCGGTTAAAAAATATTGGTTGGAGAACGACTAGCCATAAAGGGGATTAATGATAAAGTAAGATCAAGCACAACGATAGGTTATGATTTAACAGGAAGTATTAACCGAAGTGATTAAAAACAACTTTATTACCATCTAAATCACGGAAATATGCACCATAAAAGACATCAGGAATACGTTGTCCTGGTTCACCATCGCAGGTTGCGCCCAAGGTTATTGCCTTATGATACATCTCGTCACACTTCTCTTTCGAACCTGGAGCAATAGCTAGCATATTGCCGTTACCACAGTTTTGCACATCTTCGTTATATGGAATGCAAATGGCGAGCATGGGTTCTTTCATACTTTTACCAATAAATATAATGCGTTCCATTTTTATCAGCGTTTTCGCGCCAATTGGTGCTAATAGTTCATTATAAAAGGCTTCTGATTTTTCTAAATCGGTTACACCGATGGTTGCATAGCTGAGCATATTTATTCCTTTTTTATTATGATAAATGTCGTTTATGTTAGATAACGATTTAACTAAAACAGGTTAAGTAAATCATGCCAATAAACGTCTGTAAATAGCATCGTGAATTGATGGCTTCTAAATCTTCAGTATCTGCCACATTGCTGACCTAAATTAGACCTCAAAATCAGGGCCGTTTAGGCTACAAAGATACGAAACCGGACGTTAACTTTGGCTTATCTAGTGACAAATTTTCCGACATTGATGTCATTAACACAGCTCTATTTAAAGATAACTTTTTACCGACAGTAGACTTAAGAGCTATGCTGCTCGGGGCGCCACTGAGTCTAAATAAGGCGTTAGGCAAAAGATGAATGCATTGTTATGATAACTAAACTATCACATAAAAAGTTACTTTAGGACTCAAGGAATGAAATATAAAGCGCATCTGTATCAAAAATGTTTTTTTCGTAATACTTCAATCACAACCCTTATCTTTTTTATATTAACTTTATTTTCAGCGTTATCTCTATCAGAAGAAGTACAAAAAGACAAAAAAAGTGCTTTCGAAAAAGCGAGAGAGCAATATATTAATCAAGTGTCAAAAATAATTGAAGGGGAAAGGCTATATTTTTTTATTGAAACGCCAGAGCCAATAAAAGCCGGAAAATCAGGAACTATCCGTTATCAAATTAAGAAAAGGGAAAAAGTAAGTCAATTGAATTGGCAAGTAACATTATCTATTTATAAGAATAATAAATTTATTTCAGATTATTCAATGAAAGAGCAGAGTTCAACAAAAAGTGATACTGAGGGAGATGAAACGATATATAGCAGAAATTTTGTAAAGAGTATCCAGCTAGATGAAAAGGGAAAATATCAAATTGTTATTGAGGCACGATCCTTAAACATGGAAGGAAGGAAAGTTAGCCATATAGGACGTAAAGACATTTACATTATACCTAACCCTGAAATCAAGTTTACGGGTGAGATTATAGAGTCGTTGATTGATTCAGATGACAATGGTTTAGCGAACTCACTTAGGGTTACTCTTCCCTTTAAAGCAAACATTGGAAATAACGAAAAATACAGAGTATGGGTACGCTTAGGAAATAAACAGTACAACGGCATAGGTGACATCATTACAAACACAAGCTTTGTCATTAATAATAAAAAACATTTATCTCAGGCTAGAGAGTCAAATATAATTGCTTTTGAAAAAACTATTATTGATAGCTCACATACCGCAGTCATTGTTGAATTTAAAGGTAAAGATATTGCAAAGAAACACCAATCAGGAAAGTTGAGGTTAGTTAATGTAGTTATAATGGCTGACGATGAATATTCCTGGGGAGGCTTCAGGAAATTCCGTACATTGGTGAAACTAAATCATATTCTTTTGAAGTATTTGAAAGGCCATTAATCACCGTTCATCAGCATCAGGCTACTATAACTATGATTGATGATAATGAGGATGGAATTAAGGAAGGTTTAAATATTAAGTTTGACGTTAGTGTGGTATTTGATGGTTCATATGAAGCATTTATGTCCTTTGGGGAAAGAAGAGACTCATTATTTTTTATTAAAGAAATTTTTGAGTTAACTGCTGGAGACCATGAAATTAATATTTTTGTATCTGCCCAAAGGCTGGTTAATGCAAAAGCTGAAGGAGAGATACCATTAACAACTTTCCATTTCAACACAGCAAAGTCTCTTAACTGGCCAACAGAAACTCGACATAATTTTGGATTAACACCATCTTTTTCATGTAAAGATTTTGAAGATTGTACAATTAGATTACCAAAACCAGTGACTTGTCTTGATGACTGTTCTGACTTTTAATATCAAGTGCATAACCGCTAACTTTCAAGCTAGGTTTCCGATAAGCTTAAAAGGTTTTGTTGGTGGTAAAGTGAACTATTTGCTTTGATAAATACATGTCTAAATTAGGTCGGCTTTAGGCTCAAAACTGTCATTAGTAACTCAAAAGCTAATGACTGCTTATGGCTAGCAGTTGCCCTAAGGCTCAATTAATACCTAACGACGGCAAAGGTACGAAAACGGACATTAGACTGTGCTTATCTAACTCAAGCGACAAAGCAGGCATTAAGCTAATTGGTAAGTCCTGCATTAAACGTTCTATAGACAATAAAAATGAACATAAAGGTTGTTTTTTAACTGCTATGTGTCGATTTATTTTACAGTATGCTTTAACACTCCTCCACAATAAATCTAACGAACTGATTTTATTATAAATATTTTTTTGGCACGGTAATTGTATTTATGGACGTAGTTCAATGATTAATAATAACTTTTACACAACCAATCCAAAAATACGGAAAAGGATTTACAAGGAAACTTTCATGAAATTAAAATTTTTACAGACTGCTGTAGCAGGTTTGATGTTTTCTGTTTGCGGTTTTGCAAACGCAACTCTAATAACCCATAACGGTTATACTTTAGATACAGATACTAAAATAGTATCTAATGGTGTCGTAGAGTGGCTTCAGTGGAATCAGACAACGGGGATGTCTATCAATGAAGCTTTATCTGCATTTAGTGGTGAGGATTGGCAATTGGCCACCAACAGCCAAATGGCTGACTTGTTTAATGCATTTGATCTGTCCTATGGTAAATTCATCTGGACTAATGAAGAAAACTTGTCGCAAACCTACGATGGTCCAACAGATGGGATTGCGATCGAAGATTGGATAAATGACCGTGAACTTAAATTTGTAAGTCTATTTGCTGATACTGCTGAAGCATGGCCTAATGAGGGAACGTGTGGCGCTGCTGACTGTCTACAAATGTCGGCAGCTTATTTCGGGAGTGATAACGATAATGATGGTCAATATAAAGTAGCACGGGTATACGATGACTTGCAATTCAACGACGGTAGTGGATATCAAGACTTAGGAAGCCTTGCAGAAATGTCAAATGATATAATCGATCTAAATACCGACACGGCATATTCCCGAGGTGTAGCCCTTGTTCGTGTAGTGAATGTACCTGAGCCGCAATCTTTAGCTATTTTTGCACTAGGAATTATGGGGTTATCTATTAGACGATTTAAAAAACAATAATTTATTCATCTAGTTAAATTTGAAAAGCACCTGTAATATTCAGGTGCTTTTTATTATCAGAAGTAAACTAGATCTTAAACAAAAATGACTAAACCTTAAGCAATTTATTAGGTTAAGTCATTTACTTGTATTTCAGCCAAGTTTAGTTTCTTAATGTTTGCTTCAGGCTTATAACCATGAATCATTGAAAAACTAATGTCGGTTATGTGAGCTTACATCAGCACATCAAATATGTAGTATTTTTGGTTAAAATTGTCTAGGGTTTGATCGTGGGTTCACAGAAACTTAATGTCCGCAATTGGCTAGGGGCTGAAGTATTGATTTAGTTACTTGTAACTTCTTCAATGTAGTCTTACCCCATTTACAAAGTGACCGTATCAAATGTGCAGTTACTGGGCGTAGCTATTTTCTTCGATAACTTCCAGTGAGAGCAATTTTTCAGGGCTTCGACTGCGATAACCTGAAAATCACCTCCACTGCGTGAAACGTTCTAGTAATATTTGCACATGCATTCTGCGACAGTAAAGTAACGAGTCAATGTATTTAACCTATTAGACTGCTTTAGAAGGCCTTTTATTTGTTCGGTTACTATCGCTAAAGCTGAATAATAAAGTTCTGCCCTATGTAACTGTTCAAGTTAATTGTCGCTTAATATACGTATACCTTCTATTTGTTCTTTTTTAATTTAACACCTCAATAATTTAATTAAATTCCATTATCAAAGCTTATCTGTTTAATTAAAGCAGATAAGCTTATTGAATTGCCATTAGTTTACTAGACACTTCCTAGTAGTTCTGGGCAATGATTTTTATTAATTAAAAGTAATACTGATATCGTCGATACTATAACTCACAGGCCAGAATGGCTTACCCGCAACACCCTGGAAACTGTTTCAAAAAAGCCACCATTGCCAAATCCTTTTATCAACATTATGGCTTAATAAGATCAATATTTATTTCTGACTAGGACTAAGGTTTATTGTCAAAGTAGTATAATCACTATGATAGGTTCCCATGACTTCTTCTGGAATCGTTATAACTACAGATCCCAACATCAAAGTGCCACTCAGTTCAGGTTCAATCATAAAAACACCTTCTGCATTGGTTTTCTTAAAATATGTTTTTTTATTAGTTAAAGCCTGGGTCACTTTATGGTTTGCTAACGGCTTACCATTTCTCAGTAAAAAAAATTGATTGGGCTTATTTTCTATTGGAACAAACTCTAAGACTAAACCTGCAGGCTGACTACTGGGTTTATCATGAATAGAACATTTGTCTACACACATCAGCGTTTTAACGTGCTTACTGTAACTTCTTTGCATTGGTTTACCTTCAGATGCTTTATGAAAGGCATCAATTGTCTCTTCATTAGCTTCTATTTCTTCAAAGTAAGTATCCACATTTTTAGGTGCTATTTCGCCATGCCTTTTCTTACTGCTAATAGCGAGTACCGCAGTCCCTTTATTACTTGCAGTAAACAATGCGTGAAGTGCTGATTTCTCTTTTCGATATTTTACTGATGCAATCTCAACACCATTGATAAAGGTATGTGAAACTTCTATTCGGTCTACTGTAAAACCACTACCAAAATCAGGAAATGATAATGAGCTTGAAAGGGCTACATCTATTTGATCACCCTCTTTCCAATTAAATTGATTGGGTAGCATAAATGTTTGGTGAGCCATTGCAGGCATAACAACTAAAACATTAACGAGTAGAAATAATTTTTTTATCGTTTTTGCTAATGATGTTTTCTTTTTCAATAATTGACTTGATATCAATTTGCTTTCCATAATATTTTCCTTTTTTTACATGGTTAAAGAAACTTACTAGACTAATGGATACGGACTATTTCTACACGCTATCAATTTTATTTAACAGCATGATTTCCATAATATTTTGTTTATAGTTTGACCCTTTCCTTTCCCTTGAACACTGTTTCTAATTAAAGAAGTAGCAGTATCTCCTATCATTTATACATGATGTTCTAATTTTGTTTTATTCATACTTTTAAGATAAGTGTATAAGAAGAGTAAACCGTATACCTGATCTATTCAACAGGGCCTGATTTTGTTGCGAGCAGTGTCATTGAACTGACTATTGGAACAGGTTAATGGATGAGAAAGTCAGGATTTGATAGCGTTAGGTATGAGTTTTATCCAGTAAATCGACAAACAAGCGCTGAACAGGCATGTTGACTTCAACCCTTTGTGTAAGCATTTAGGATCACCCAAAAAATTAGATGGTGCTAAGCTCCGGTAATTGAGTTTGCCGTTAAGCCGAAACAAATAAACAGTTAGCGATCCAATGGCTGTAAAATAAAACCCTACTGACGGAGTTAAGGGTAGTATAGGTTATTAAGCAAAATGCTATGAAAACACACTCTTGATCAAGAACCAGAACTTTAAACTTATTTGTCGAGTTAAAGCAGCCCTATTAACAGACACAATGCGTTGCTCGATATTTGAACTGCATATCCAAAAAGAGTAGTGTAATTAAAAATAAGGAAATAAATAATGAACGACTTAGCCATTCATACTTCGAGAAGAAAATTCATTCAACAATTGGGTTTAGGCGCTGCTTGGGTAGGCTTGGCTACCAATTCTCAGTTCGCCTTTGTTAACAGCCATCCTATATTACCTTTTCGTCAAAACGCCGCTAAGCTTATGCTACATTTTAATGAAAATTCATTTGGCATGTCTCCTAAAGCATTATTAGCGGCTAAACAGGCTATCGAATTATATGGCAATCGTTATGCCGATGAATCCTTTGATCAATTTAAAATTAAATTAGCAGCGCATCATAAAGTTGATCCACAGCAGTTGATTTTTGGTAATGGGTCCACCGAAGTATTGCAAGCTATTACTCAGTTACTCCATATAAAAAATAAAGAAAAAACCTAGTACAAATAAGTTAGTAAAAATTATTAATTGGAGATAATTACTAATTTTACTATCAGATCCGTAATCTACATAGCTAGGATATAAAATATTAGACGAGTGATTAATTGCGCAATTTAATAACAAGGTATAACCACCCGTCTGAGGATTTGACACTACTTTCAAGTGACTTAAAACACCCACTCCATCCTAACTTGACCAAGATCCAAACTTGCATTATCAGTAGTTGGATTATTTTTACTCACCTCTAGCACTTTTAAATACTCTGCCGTAAAGCGTATTTCTGGTGTCGCATATACATTCAATGCTAACGTCATGTTTCTTTCAATGCCCCCAATAACATCTACGGCATTTAGATCTATTTCACTGTAGCGCATAGCAAGTTCCCAAGCTCCAGTACCGTCTTGCCCGAGAATGCTTTGCGGTTTCACAATACCGAACTTACCTTTTTTGTAAACTCGGCGATCATTAGTTAAAAATAAACTTGATTGAATATACCAACTATTAAAATCTAAACTTTCTAACCCTGTATTTACCGAGCTTTTTATATATTCACTCTGAACATTCAGTCGCTGATAGTTAACAGCGGCCTCGAACCCTATTTGCGAGTAATCGTCAACGTCTGAGATCGCACCCGTATCGACTAATTGAGTGCTAGCTACATAACTTTCTGGATTTGATTTAAGTCTTAACGAAATATTATCGCCATTATTAGAGTGCAAGCCAGCTACACCTAAGTGCACAAAATAATCATCATTTTTAACGGGAAGCCACACTAACCTTCCTGCAATTAATGTCTCTTCATCTTGGCCAGCATTACTTTGGTGTATTTTATTACCGAATATACCGGCTTGTAGCGACCAGTTATCTTTAAACATATTTATACCAGCGCCTAGATGCCTGCCTGGTGAAAGTCCAAAAGCGAGTGAACGCTCGATAAAAGTGTTAGCATGAGAACTCGCCTGAAACTCCAACGAGAAAGGCACTTTATAGTTACCCGTAATTAACTGAACTGAATCGTTAACTTTATATGCCAAAAATGCATCTTTTATCCCTTTAGTTCCTCCTGCAACAAAGTCGTAATCTAATTTATACTGCCAGTCATTATAGAGGGTACCTTTTATAAATAACCTTGCACGACGAATAGCGGTACCATCGCCTAAGTCAAAATCATCACTTTTATACCAAGCAGCATGGGCTTCAACACGCCCACCAATATGAGCAGAGAATTGCTTGTCGGCACTTTTTACTTTTATACCATTTTTGACCACCACCTGAGCTTCGTTAGCAATAGGCTGCTTTATCTTAGATAGTTTTTGAGTTTCTACCTTTTCGCCTTGATGTTCAGCCATTAATCGTTTGTATTGATCGACCGTAATTGTGCCATTATCTTTTAAAACCCCTAATAACATTGCCAGCTCAGATTGAGCGCTAACCTGCGCAGCGAAAAGCATACTTAAACTTAAAACTAATGATTTTCTCATGATTTCTCCAAATAATTTTTTGAACATTAACAATCTATTTCTACATAATGATTAATGAGGGGTTATACATACGTTGCACTGAAGTCGTTATACGTGTTGATAGTCAACTCAGTAATCGATTTCAGTTCATTACAAATAACTTCAGCTTTAGCAAAGTCTTTTTCTACACTGGCTTGCTCTAAATTTTTACAAAGTGTGTGCATAGTTACTGCACCTAGTGAACCCGCAGAGCTTTTTAGTGCATGTGCATGGTCACCAAGTCCTTCAATATCAGTATGCTTAAGGGCTATGCTAATTAGCTGGGAACGCTCTTCGATATCGGTAATGAATAAGTTAATCAAGGTTAATACCGTTTCTTTTGACGTGTCTTCCGCCAAGCGTTTAAGTATAATTTTCGACAATACATCGTCTTTATTTAACTCGACATTCACTTTATGACTCACTTTGAACTGTGTGCTATAGATACAACGATTAATGCTGTCGACTAACACTTGAGTATCAAAGGGTTTACCAACGAATTCTTCCATGCCAGCAGCTTTACATCGTGCTATTTCGGACTTTTCTACGTTGGCTGTCATTGCAACAACCGGTGTATATTGATTAATGCCTCCGCTAGCTTTTAAATGCTCTACCGCGACAATCCCATTCATCCTTGGCATACGAATATCCATGAGAATGACATCAAAAACTTGTGTTTCTAGTATCTCAAGCGCTTCAATACCATCACAGGCAAATACAACGTGAAAACCACGACCCTTTAGTGTTTCGCCGGCAATAAATCGATTAGCTTCGATATCATCAACGAGTAAAATACTTTTCTTGTCATGTAAATTCTGCGGTAACTCTGATTTTTTCAATGACTGAGTTTTGTCCTTACAACTCAAAGAGCAGATATCATGAAAGAAAAGTGGTTTATTTATACGATTAAAGCTTGCATACGAATTGGATAACGTCACATCTAAGCTACTAATACAGTTAATATTGATATCAAGAGACTGTAACCAAAAATTATTACTGTCGTTGACTATCACTTTATCTTCTATCAACCAAACAGCACTTTTTATTAATAATGGCTGGCTTATTTGCTTGCGTAACATATCGACATTTTCGAAGCCAAAAAAGTCGACACCCATTTTTTGCATTTTGTCAGCAAAAACCATATGTAAGCTTTTATTATCTGAAACGAGTATCATTGGTCCGTTAAATGTTGCTATTTCTAACGCTTCATCAGCAATAAACTCTACCGGCAGCGTAAAACAAAAATCACTGCCTTTATTTACTTCACTGCTTACATCAATTGAGCCAGCCATTAAAGAAATTAGCCCTTGCGCTATATTTAACCCTAAACCAGTTCCGCTGAAACTTGCCTCTAAAGAAGAGTCAACCTGTTCAAATTCTTCAAATATTTTAATGAGGTATTCTTTCTCAATACCTATGCCTGAGTCTTTTACATTTACTTGGAGTGTATCTTTACCATTGGATAACTGAACTCGTTGAATAGTCACCAAAACAATACCTTGAGGAGTAAAATTACATGCATTATCAACTAATATATTTAATATTTGGCGTAAGCGTGTAGCATCTGTAACCACTCGCCCAATGCACTCTGGTGAAACATCACCCAGTATAGTCAACTCTCGATTAGCAACTTTAGCTTCTGCACAATTAAGTACATCTTCAAGCAAGGATACGAGATCAACCTCACTATATCTTAGCGACATATGGCCTGCTTCAATCTTAGAAAAATCGAGTATGTCATTAACAACATCTAGCAGAGCTGTACCGCTAGTTTTCGCAGTTTTTAACAAACGAATATGTTCGGGTGGCTCTTTAATTTTTTCTGATATCAGGTTGACCGCACCAAGCACGGCATTTAACGGCGAGCGTATCTCATGGCTCATTTGTGATAAAAATCTAGATTTAGTCTGAGATGCTTTCTCTGCAGCTTGCTTTGCTTGAGTCAGATGAATTGCGTTTTCATTGAGCTTTTTTTGATCGGCATTAATTTTATCTAGCATCACATTGAACGCTTTGGCTGTAATACCCAGTTCATCTTTTGATAAATTATCCGCTCTAGACGTCATATCCCCTTTTGTTACAGCAATTGCGACTTTTTGTAATGCGAGTAAACCTTTGGTTAAGTACCTGCTAAGTACCAGTGAAATCAGGCCAACCATTATCAACTCAGCTAAAGCAATACTAAATAATCGATAGCGGGCTTTGGTGATAAATAATAATAATGAATCAACAGGTAAGCCTACTTGTACTTTGGCAAATTCAGTTCCTGATTCAACGACCAATGTCTGAGCATCAAATATATTGTCATCTACCTGATAAATTTGGCTATCTTCGAAAAATCCATTTTCTAAACTACTGGTATCACCTGCTTGTGCAAGAATGCCCACACTGTCTAATACTCGAATATAACGAACATCTTCGAGTTCAGCTATTTGTTGTGTGATTTCGTCAAGCGCTGCAATGTCTGATGAAATAACAGCATTTTTCGCCAGTAAGCTAAATAGATGAGTGGTCTCACTGGCTCGTCTATATAAGGCTTCTTCACCTGAATGCTCAAGGTAAGCTAAAGATTGCCAAAGCAACAACATTAGAAATAGGCCTTCTGTAATACCTATAAATAGCATTGTTTTTATTCTAAACGACATATAACGTCCCTAGTGCCAAATAAAAAAGCGGTTAATTGTGTCCAAGCAGCAGGTTAATATCCAAACTGCGCACATCATTCCATTCTTGGTCGTTTGCTTGTGTAAAACCTTTCATACGTAGAGGTTTAAGTAATTGCATACTTGAATCAGAGTTTGTAACGGCTAAAAATCCACTAAGTAGTTTTTGTCGAGTTTCATCATTAACTTTTGGCTGGGTAGCAATAGCGTGCGGTGTATACCCTTCTGATGTCCAAATTATTTTGAGTTGATCACGAAAGCGTTCTGGTAAAGCATTAAAGGTGCGTATAATTCCGCCGCCAGCAACGAAACGACCCGTCGCAATATTACGGTACACAGCATCGTGCGAATTAACGTATTTACTTTGAAAACTGATATTTTTCTGCGAAAGACTTGCCTTAGGGATCAATGTTGCGGCAAATGATGCTGGTGCCGGGAAAGCAATTGTTTGCATCGATAAATCTTCAAGCTTTTCAATTTTACTATTTTTTTTCGCGACAATAATGCCTTTAATTTTTTTTCCTACTTCATGTACCAGTGCTTTAAAACCATTTTTATCACTTACTACAGCGTAGTGGTATGGATTCATATAAGCAATATCATATTCACCTGCCGCTAATCGTTTTTCAAACGTGGGAATATCCGGTGCTGTTGCGAATTTAAGCTCAACGCCTGTGCTATTGCTTATAAATTTAAGTAGTGGCACCCAATGGCGTGCTAGCTTAGCTGCAGATTGCTGTGGAACAATACCAAATACTAAAGGCTTAGCTTGAGTATTTTCAGGAGTAAATGCATTAGCTAAACCAACAAAGCATGTAATATAAATCACGACAACTAATTGCGTTAATCTCGTGAGTAATTTATTTATTTTTTTCTTCATTGGCTCACACATAAAAAAAGATAAAGATAACTGACCTAAATGATTAAAACTGACGAGTCTCTTAGCGAAACTAGATTTTTGATCACCTTTTTTTCTTTCTGTATCGCAACGAAATTCAATTGCGGTAGTTGAGGCTTGAACCAAACAGCCAAGTAATTTTAATAAATGAATACGAGAATTTGTCAAAATAATGCACACCTTTAATGAAAAACGATAATACATATGTAGCAATTAATGCTCCATCATTTTAGTTAATATTTATCCTTTAAAATCAACAATTAAAGATATCACCCTTTTTCAAAAGTCAAAAGTCGCAATTTGAATTGCTATTTGCCAATCAAAATAAGAGTCATATTGCGAAAAATATGAAATTTTTAAGAAAAACTGAAAATGAACACAAAGATTCATCATAGCCCTATCCATAATATTCAGTGGTATTAATTTTAAAGGCAATATATTTAAGCACTTAAGCTAACTGATTAGAATTTATCGTCTAAGCAGAAATAGAGACAATGCCATGTGCTTATATTTATTGAGAATTAATTCACTGGCTAGGATCATCAAAAACTACCGTACCGCCTTCAACACCAGGAGAGATCCAAATCAAATTCTCACTGCTATTACTTATTATTGCAGACGATTTTTTTGCACCATCAAATGCATATTGCTGCTTGCTTTCGATTGCATTGGCAACATCAAGTAACTCGGCAACTACAGCATCTCGCATAATGGAGAACCCTATAATAGAGCCAATAGTCATAATGGTCGCTAATATTATTAGCTCGGTTGTTAATACAAAGCCTTGTTGTTTTTTTGCTAGTTTCATCACAATTACCCATAAAACTAAAATTGATAGTAAAGGCTATTGCAATTATTCTGCCAAATAAGAAAGACAGTGAAAAATATTACTATCTATAGTGTGCTTATTTTAACCATCTTGTTTATAGTGATATCAGAGTCATTTGTTAGTTGAAGGTTTGAATACTACTTGTCTAGGTTGGTCTTGTGATTAAGTTTTCCTAAACCATGCAAAATGAATTTATTGCTTTAAAGATAGGCCGCTGAGAAAAAATAATAAAAAGGACATTTATGACCGAGCAATCTTACCCTGTACCAAAAGACGAACAACAACGCATGGAGGCATTAAAGCGCTACGAAGTTGTAGATACCCCTCCTGAAGAAGTGTTTGATCGGATCACTAGAATTGTAGCTGCCTTTTTAGACGTACCTATTGCACTTATTTCATTGGTAGATGAGACTCGTCAATGGTTCAAATCTCGTGTTGGGTTAGAAGTAACCCATACCGGTAGAGAAATTGCTTTTTGTGCTCACACCATTATGAATGACCAATTAATGATAGTGTCTGATACCAGTCAAGATAAGCGCTTTAACCAATCCCCATTAGTACAAGGTGAACCACATATTGCTTTTTACGCAGGAGCGCCTTTAAAAACTTCCGACGGTTATAATTTAGGTACTCTTTGCGCTATAGATACAACACCTCGTATTCTAAGTGAGCAACAAAAATCAGTGCTTCAAGACTTAGCAGATATGGTCATGGATGCCTTAGAGCTAAGGTTAACTAATGCACGTGTAAGCGACAAAATTGCTTTACAAAATGCAGAGTTTAAAACTCTAAATCAAGATCTTAACCTTTTAGGTCAGGTATTTAATCATTTAAACTACAGTATTTTGTTTTTTGACAAGCAAGGTTACATAAAGTCAATGAACTTAAAAACAGCAGAAATGTTTGGCTACTCTGTCGTCGAAACTATAGGGCAGCATCTTAGTATATTTTTCCTCTCGCCTTATAAAGAGCTGCTCAACAAAATATTTAGTCCCAAAAATAATAACAGTGATATCAAGTTAAACGACATTCCTTTGCAAACTTTTGGTTTACGTAAAGATGGTACAAAATTTTCTTTAGAGCTGTCTGTAACCAAAATAAAAATAGAGCATGGTTCTACCTTCAGAGCACAATTTCAAGATACAACCAATCGTGATCTAGCTGACAAAGTACTAGAACAGTTTAAGCTTCCATTAGATATCAGCCAAAATTTTATTTTCATGTTTCGTGAACGTTCACTTAAATTTGATTATGTCAGCCAAGGCGCTATCAAGTTAAGCGGTTACTCTCAAGAAGAGCTACATAATATGAGTCTGTATGATATTGATAGCAGTCTTAATATAGATAATTTACGTAAGAAACTAGCACCTTTATTATCGGGTGCTAAGCCAGATATTGCCTATGAAACGACCTTACGCAGTAAAAACGACAAGATCATCCCTGTGCAAATTGCTTTGAAAATAGATGGTAATGATCAGATAGGCAAACGTATTGTAGTCGTTGGAACTGATATTTCTGAACGTAATAAAGTCAACCAAGCGATTCAAGATAACCAAGCTCGATTACATGCGATTGTAGATACAGCTGTTGATGGAATAATTACGATAAGCGAACGCGGTTTAATTGAGACCTCCAATAGAGCTGCAGAAGAGCTATTTGGTTTTACCAAGTCTGAGCTTAAAGGCAAGAACGTAAAAATACTAATGCCAACCTCTTATGCAAGAGAGCACGATGGCTATTTAGATAATTACAAAAACTCGGGTGACGCGAAAGTTATCGGTATAGGAAGAGAAGTCACAGGTAAAAGAAAAGATGGTAGTGAATTTTCAATGGAATTATCAGTCGCCGAGGTAAATTTAGGCAATGCGCTTTTATACACAGGTATAGTGCGTGATATCACCGAGCGTAAAAAGGCTGAAGCAGACTTACGACATGCCATGAATGTTGCTGATAACGCTAACCGAGCAAAAAGTGATTTCTTATCAAGAATGAGCCACGAGTTACGCACCCCACTCAATGCTATTGTAGGCTTTGGTGAGATATTACAAATGGAATTATTATCTACCACTCAACAAGAATATACTGATCATATCCTGAAAGCGGGTAAGCATTTATCTTCGCTAATCAATGAAGTATTAGAAATTGCTCGTATCGAAGCGGGTCAACAAAACCTATCAATTGAAGCAGTGCAAGTAAGCACCTTAATCAAAGAGTCGTGGGATTTAATGCGCCCTATGGCTGCAAATAGAGGCGTTAAACTTAACTATATTGAAGATAACGATGAACATTATGTGATGGCTGATTTACAACGTCTTAAGCAAGTATTGCTTAATTTGTTATCTAATGCGGTTAAGTACAATTGTCCAAATGGAACAATCACAGTGTCCTGTCGTAAGCGAATACACGATAATACCTTGCGTATTTCGGTGCAAGATAACGGCAATGGTATCGCACCCGAAAACTACACTAGAGTATTTGAAGTATTTGAAAGGTTGAATGCCGATCAAGGTCAAGAAGAAGGTAGCGGTGTTGGTTTAGCCCTAAGTAAAGCTTTAATGCATGCGATGAATGGTGAGCTAGGGTTAGACTCTATTTTAGAGCAAGGTAGTACCTTTTGGCTAGAATTACCCATTGGCTACCCCGCCCAACAGCAACTATTAACCCAAAGCAATGATGTTGAGACGTTAACAACACAAGGCACCGAGCATTCCCGTGTTTTTAACATTTTATACATTGAAGATAACTTATCTAACTTACGCCTAGTTGAAGCATTATTTCAGCGCAGATCTGATATAAATTTAACATCTGCTATGCAAGGCAACTTAGGTATCGAATTAGCCCTAAAGCAACTGCCTGACTTGGTTCTGCTCGATATGCATTTACCCGATATACAAGGCGATGAAGTATTACTTAAACTGCGTAACAATAAAGCTACTAGCAAGATTCCCATTTTAATGCTCAGCGCTGATGCAACCAATAGTCAAAGAGAAAAGTTACTCTCACTAGGCGCTAATGCCTATATTACTAAGCCTTTGGATATCAGGAAATTTATTGCCAAGGTAGATGCAACATTACGTGTTTTACCTGATGAATAGTAAACGCCATTACTTAATAGATTTATAGCTTCAATATGCAACTCATTTTAGGAATCAAATTGCATTGCATATTGCGAATACAAGATTTTCAACCTTAGTTCAGAAATGTAAATTAAATTACTTATTGATTTTTAAGGAAAACATTTCAATCAATACAATGGAACGTTACTTGCACTACCCAAGGTATATTAACTGTAGGACTTGCTATCGATGAATTCACGAATAGATGTATTGGAATGGATACAATGCTTAACATCAACAATGATTGCCAAAATGGCAAATCCAATTTGTTGTCGACTGCTCAATAGAACGGATTTTAATCAAATCTCACTCTATAGCGAGCCGCAGGCATTGCTAGACCTAATCATTCCTCATATGGAAAATGCGATTAAACATGCACAGCATGCTATAACGATTAAGCTCAGCCATGATGAAAGTAAATTAACTTTAGCCTATTTTTATGATGATAAAGACACCCCTTTATCATCATGTCAATTACCAGAAGCGACTAGCTTAGAGCAAACATTGCCCGAGTTAATCGGTGAGCCAATTAAAATAAAAATTAGCTCGGATGATAAATTATTAAAACATTGCTTTCGTTCTTTTGAACAACATATGAATATTCAATGCTTGACTGATGAGTCACCAAATAATGATACACAATCGCCTTGGGATATAGAAATTAAGGATTTTAGAGCAACATCGCCTGGCAACGAAAATGAATCAATAATAAATAACCAACCACAAATTTCGTTGCGATCAATTACGCAACTGACAGATATAGAATCAAAGCAAAATGTTGATTTATACTGGCCATTTTTTGATAGTGATTTACATAGCCTTTTGGGTGAAGTAAAACAATTAATAAAGCCTAAAGTACTCGTTGCTGATGACAGTAAACCAAGCAAAATGGCAACGATGATTATGCTTGAGCATTTAGGCTGTACTGTTATTGGTGCTGATGATGGTATTGAGGCGCTAGAACTTGCCAATCAACAGTCATTTGACTTGATTTTTTTAGATGAAAAAATGCCAGGTATGTATGGCAGTGATGTCGCATTGCAACTGCGTGATAATAGTGGAGTTAATCAATCGACTCCTAAAGTATCTCTCACGGGTATCACTGAAAAAGAATCAGTAAATTTATTGTATAGCAAAGGCATAGAGCATCATATTGAGAAACCTATTACCAAATTGGTATTGGAAAATTTCTTGAAAAAATGGCGCAGTAATTAAATTATATAAACAATTAATTTTTGGAGATAAGTATGAATACACTTAAAAATACCGCATTGGTTTTGATTGGTTATCAAAATGATTATTTTTCCCCACAAGGGGTATTACACAAAGTAATAGAAGAGTCTTCTAGAGCCACAGGTGTATTAGAAAATACGATTTCTTTATTACGTGAACAAGGTAAGGACTTTGGCGTAGTGGTTAATACACCTATTCATTTCACTGAAAATTACCAAGAGCTTAATGAACCCATCGGTATCCTACAAGTAATTAAGGAGCAAGGTGCCTTTAAGGAAGGAACTTTTGGGGCGCAAATAATTCCACAATTGAATGAATTTAATGACTTTGTTCAAGTAGTGCCAGGTAAAAGAGGCCTGAATGCGTTTTCAAACACCAAGTTAGAAAAAATATTACGGGATAAAGGTATCACCAATATAGTTTTCGCTGGCACAGTAACTTCTATTTGTATTGACTCAACAGCCAGATCAGCTATCGATATGGGATTCAAAGTAACCATACTGGACGATTGCACATCTAGTCGTACCTCATTTGAACAGCACTTTTATTGCAACGATGTGTTTCCATTGTACGCTCAAGTTTGTCATTCATCGACGTTGCAAGCAGCAAGTTAAATAAGGATAAAAACATTGAGTAACAACAGCAAAGACGAATTACAAACACAAATTCAATATGCGCTAATAGAAAAGCTTTCTACTAGTCAGCAAAAACAAAGTAAATTACTATCATTACTGGATGAGTGTGTCTTTGAGTGTTCCAGCGATCTTATTTTAACTTACGTTAACTCAGCATGGACGCGTCAGCTTGGTTATCAAGCTGAGCAACTTATTGGTCGTCCTCTAAGCCAATTTTTACCTAAATTTGATCTACAACAATGGCTAGCCATAAATCAAACCACCAATAACTTTCCACAGCGCACTGAATTACAACTTTTAACTTCAAATTATGTACTCAGATGGTTCGAGTTACGGATAGTTAAAAGTGATAACCAAGAAATGATTGGATCACTATTTGATATTCAGAATCATAAAGAAATGGAAGCAAAGCTACGTCAAAAAGAAGAAGAAACCCGTAAATTATCTTTGGTTGCTAGCCACACTAAGAATATGGTTATTATTACTGATGGTGCCGGTTGCATCGAATGGGTAAATAGCAGTTTTGAACGCATCACAGGGTATAGTAAAGAAGAGGTCCATGGACGCAAACCTGGTTCCCTTTTACAAGGTGAACAAAGCGATCCTGCAATAATTAAAGAAATGTCTGAGGCGACTAAGAACAAACAAGGGTTTAGCGTAGAAGTTATCAACTATAACAAAGCTGGCCAACCTTATTGGGTTTCTATTGAAGCATCTCCAGTAAAAGATGACAACGGTGAAATAAAGCATTTTATTGCCATAGAATCAGACATTAGTCCACGAGTTCAAGCTGAGAAAGTCGCCTTAGAAGCAGAAAGTAATTACCGTATGGTGGTCGACAACATCAGTGAGGTTGTCTTACGGTTACAGCCAGATGGCCGTATTTTATTTATGAATCACGCTTGGAGTGAGTTAGTTAAGCTACATGAAAATCAATGCTTAGGTGTCGATATTAGCCAATTTATCAGTGAGGCCAATCAAGCAGAAGTCGCTCAAGCATTAGTAGGTTTTCATCAAGGTAATCGAAAAAGCTGTCGCTTAGAATTGCAAATGGAATGTGGAGATGGCAGTAATACATGGGTAGAAATGAGCATGACCCCTGTAGAGTATTACGGTAAAGGTCAATTAACCGCTATAGCGACTACTATCGTCAACGTTGATGATAGGGTTTTTGCAGCACAAGAATTACAAAAAGCAAAACACCTAGCTGAAGGTCTAGCTGAAGATCGAAGCCGCTTTCTCGCCAACATCAGTCATGAAATACGTACTCCGCTTAACGCGATGATTGGTGGGAGTGAAATATTACAAAATACCGGATTAAACCAAGAGCAAGAACGTTTCGCAGGCATGATTCAATCCAGCGGTAGTGCTTTGCTGAGTATTTTAGACGACGTGCTAACCTATTCAAGATTCGATGCTGGTGCTGTTACATTAGAAAGCCGAGAATTTAATCTGGGCGTCTGTATTGATGAGGCAATTGACATTGTTTCTGAAATTGCTTTATCGAAGAATATAGAATTAGTTTTAGAGATCAGTGCGAATACGCCATTAAGTATCATAGGTGACAATGTGCGCCTTCGTCAGGTTATGATTAACCTACTAGCTAATGCGATTAAGTTCACGGCAAAAGGGTATGTTTTTATCCAGGTTGATTGTCATCGAAACAAAGAGAGCACCCTTATTTTGGATATATCAGTTGAAGATAGCGGTATTGGCATAGCTGAAGATAAAGTTTCACAGTTATTTATACCTTTCATGCAATCAGATATTTCCACCACTCGCCAGTATGGAGGCAGTGGCCTTGGTTTAGCAATATGTCATCAAATATGTGAGGCCGCTGGCGGTCATATTAGTGTTAAATCAACACTCGACGTTGGCAGTACTTTTCGCGTACAAATGCCTGTAGATACCGACCTGACCCGCCCTAGATATATGTTTAAACACCTTCCTGATAATAGAGACAGTACCGTCTGGATTATTGGAAAATCTCCACGGTTAAATCATGCAATTGGGCAAGTGCTTGAACGTTATAAAGTTAAGTATGAAGAGCTTGATAGTATTGATCAAATACCTAATATTAAAGGTATAGGGGAAGACTTTATCATAGTTACAGATGTTACACTCAACACTGCATGTCGACAAACTCTACAGGACACTTTCATCACGGGTACCCTCCCTTGCTTAGTTACTTTGGATCCCTTAGGAAAAAGTAATAGTATTCAAGTCATTGGTAGTAACGAAATATTAGTAAATGGACCCGTTAAAGCATCTCACTTTAACCGTATCCTTGAGCAATTACATGAGCTTATGGGAAAAGCTAGCATTGAGTTAAGTGGTAAAAAAAGCACAACATCATTGAATGACATTCAATTTCATAATGCTAATGTTTTAGTCGTCGAAGACAATCAGCAAAACCAAATTGTTATGCAACAATTTTTGCAGCTCTGCGGCTGTCGAGTAATATTGGCTGATCACGGTGTGGAGGCGCTGAAAAAGTTACAAACCGAACAAATTGATATCGTTCTGATGGATATTCAGATGCCAGTCATGGACGGCTTAACCACTACGCGTCATATAAGAGCTAGTACCTTAGCTTTTCAACAAGTACCGATTATTGCGGTTACAGCAGATGCGGTCTATGGTGATAAAGAAAAGTACTTAAGTGCCGGCATGAATGATTATTTATCCAAACCCATATTTCGCAATGAGCTCTACGCTTTACTAGATAAGCATATGCCAATTGAGAAAAAGAAAAGTCGAATCACCAGTAAAATTACCCGCCTCAACAACATGCAGAATTTAATCAATAACAACCTGACTTAAACTAACGCAATGCGCGTTGCAAAATGCAAGTCAATTTAATAATTAATCCTGCTTTATAGTCTGGCTTAAGCCAGACTATAATCTTTCCAAAAAAATTAATTTCATAACCCCTTGTTTAATAATGATTATAAACAACGTTAAATAAGTTGGTAATGAATGGTCTGAATGTTGCGATATACCCAGTACCCGTTATTCAAGAAGCTATTAAAAGACTTCTGAATACGCATAAAACTGGAGAGCAGCATGAAAAAGTTAACGTTATCCCTAATCACCCTGATGTGGATATTATTAAATTCGCCGGTGATGGCTGATGGACTTGATTTTGTCGAAACAGCAGACAGTATAAAATCAAAACATACCCGAGAGCTTGTACAATGGACTCACACACGTCTAGTTTTTAATAAACCATTAGAGCGTATTGCTGTAGGCCAAGAAGAAACCTTACAAGTTGAGGTGCTAAGTAAAAATGAAGCTTTAGCCCTAGCTAAAAAAGTTGGCCGTACGAGTGTTATGGTTTGGTATTCAGATAATACTTCTGAAACATTTTTATTTACTGTAACGTCAGATTTGAGTGTATTGCATCACGCCATTAAAGATATCCATCCGAACATTACCTTGACCTTAGCACCTGATCGCGATGCGTTAGTGTTACGTGGTCAAGTACCAACCATAAAGTATCGTATTGCTGCAGAAGCCGCTGCCCGCAATTATTTTGAAGCAGGACAAGGTGGCAACAATGACAATGTTTTAATGCAGCCATCGGCGTTAGCAAGCTTAGTCAATAATTTCCGTATGCAAAATCAAGACGTGCAACCTTTGCTAGGAAAAAGTAACAAACGCGCCGCTATTATTAACCTGATCTCAGTAGAAACTTTACCTGAAGATATTGTTACTCGGGTAAAAAACACCATTGATTTAGTCGGTGGAGAGTCGGTAACGGTTACCCGTGTTCAACATGGTGATATTCCAGATGCAAAACAAGATACCTTGTTATTAAAAGGTTATGTCGACAATCAGGTAGAGCTCGTACGAGTATTAACTGTTGCTTCTCGTTTAGTCACTGGTGAGAACAGTGAAAAAGCTAAAAAAGCGATCATTTCAATTTTAGCCAATGAATCTGGTGGATTAATAAATAATAAAAAGTCGGCTCCTTCCGGTGGTCTTGGTGGTTTAAACAGTGGTAGTTCAGGAAGCACAGACAATAATATTGCATCAAATATTGGTCGAGCAAAATTGTTATCTGTAGCGGGTGGTAAATTACTATCGGTAATCGAAGTTAAGGATTTACCTTTAGTGCGAGTGTCGGTGCAAATGTACGAAGTTAATCATCGCCGCCTTAAACAATGGCGTCCAGATTTTTCGGTGCTGAGTAATGGTTATGATAAAACAGGCGGAAACTTTGGACTTGAAGGCGCAAACGCGGGTACAGCGACAAAAGTTGATAATGCCTTACAAGTATTAGGAGGCGCACTCGTTAATAATTTACAAGTTGGCGCAAAAGATTTTGCTTTTGACTTACTATTTTCATTATTAGAACAAGACGGTATATCAAGAACGTTATCAAGACCAACACTTACCGTATTAGCCGGTGAGTCGGCAGTATTTTCAGCGGGTGGTGAAGTACCCGTACCAACAGCCTTTGCACCAAGTGGTATTGTAAGTGGTGACCAGGTAGGTGCTAATACTGCAGGCGTATTTAGCGGCACTACCTTTAAGTCTTTCGGTGTTCAGTTACAAGTTAGAGCCATGGTTGATGAGCATGATCGCATTACGCTGGATCTTAATCCTACGATTTCAACACCCGATACGCTGCTAACCCAAGAAATTTCATCAAGTACCGGTAGTGGCTTAAATACCTCAGCATTCAATGTTAGAAGTATCAGCACTTCTACACGCTTACGTGATGGGCAACCAATGGTAATTGGCGGGTTAGTAAGCCGAGATATTAATGATAATAGAGATTTTGTTCCCGGCGTAAGCAAAGTGCCTTTATTGGGCAAGTTTACTGAGTCAACCTCAGAAGCTGATAACGAACGTGAATTATTTATCGTTGTTACGCCAACCATAGTTAGAGAATTAGTCCACGACGTGAATAGATGGCAGTTCCCAAATTCAGAAGATTTAATGCAACAAGCCGTATTTAACAACAACCATGCATTTAAGTACAGTCAAGAGGAGTCAGAAAATGAATAACAATTCCCTAGTAATTATCAGTGCTTTTGTCGCTACCTTATTAAGTTCAGGTTGTGCAACAAATTCAAACTCTAGCCAGGTATATGCGCCAAATGAACAACTTGATGAAGTATTATTTCGCTATGCTAAAGTTGCTCCTATTAAGCCTCCATGTGAACTAGAACAACGAGAGGTTTCAGTGTGTAATTTGAAATCAACTCACGTTGCAGAGCGAAATAATGTTTGTGGTATTCAACGTAAAACATTAAAAAGCTGTCAGCAAAATGTGCAATTATCACAAGCACCAGAACCGGCATTAGTACTTAATTTAAATTGTCACGATAGAGCAAAACCGGTTGTAGACTGTTATAGATTGGCTTCAGAGTTAAATGGACTGCATATAAAGTACCCTAATAGTAAGCGTATTATGATGGCCGCTGCTTTACTAGAGTTCGAACTCGGTAACACAGCCAGTAGCCAACAATTGCTCGACAGCTTACTTTCTAAGCGTGGTGCATATCCTGAGGCAGCTATATTACGTAGTCGCATTGCGATGGAAGAAGGAAACCTGACATTGGCACGTTCAGTGATAAATAAACAACTGAACATTACACCAGATCATCCTTACCTATATGAAATGCAAGCGTCTTATTATTATATGGAAGGAAAATATACTGACGCCCTACAGTCAGTCAAAATTGCTGAACGTTTTATGAAGCCGAATTGGCGTATCGCTCATCATCGAGGCATCATTTATGAGGCACAGGAACAATGGTATAAAGCATGTAAAGAATATAAACAAATCTTAAAAGAACAACCAAATAACCGAGTAATAAATGCCAAGATCAGGTTGTTAGATGAACATGTAGATTGTTATGTAAATTCGAATTATCCTGTATTCACTCAACTTTAAGTTTAGTTTCTGGTTACAAAGCCGTGCTGTTGACTCATCAACAACACGGCTTTTTTATTTGCTATCAAAACATTGAGCCACACCAATACTTCACCATGGCTTAGGTGTTAAATAAAATATAAACAATCGTATTGAAAGTGATTTGCAAAATGCAAATCAGAATCTATTTACACCCAATATCTTCGTCATACTCAATGACATAAAAAACAATAAAAATATTTTATCACTCTGTTTTATATGAGTTTTTAATTATTTACTGAGTTTTAACTTACATTTGGCACAGACCTCGCATTATCTAGTACAAGCTCAACCACATTAGTTGGTGAGTGTACTAAACAACTAATTAAAATAACCCGAGGTAATAATTATGAAATTTATTAAAAACAAGCAAGCAATGAAAAAGAAGCAAGGCGGATTTGTGATGACATCAGAGTTATTACTGTTATCCACTACTATCGTTATTGGCTTAGTTGTCGGTTTAACTACCATGCGTGATGCTGTAACGGCTGAAATGGAAGATGTCGCTGAAGCTATTGGCTCACTCGACCAAAGTTATGCTTACGATGGTATTAAAAACGCAGAAGGTACTGCTGAAATTAGTGGCTCTGGCTTTATTGATGCCGTAGATACGAATGCTGGTGACGGTGCGACATTTGAATTCATTAATACTGACTTTTCTGAGTCGGCGTCTGCTATCAGTGGCACGCCAAGTGCTGGTGCTAACTCATCTAGTAATGTGGGTAGCCTGAAAAACTAATGAGACATCGCTTATAGACGGAGTCGCACAAAAGTTGTTTCCGTCTTAAGCGTCTACTTTTAACTAACTAATGAGGTGATATATGAAAAGTACGTTCACAGGTGGCGCAACTGGCGCCATGCTCCTTTTCACTGTATCAGGTATGTTAGCCTCAGCACTCGGCGTTCGTCAGTATGACAAATTGAGTACTGATATGGCCTGGACCATCAGTGCTGACATGTCTGCCGGTCAAGT